>CAIKKO010000257.1 GCA_903828025.1 uncultured Sphingomonadales bacterium | reverse complement strand
GCCGATGCGGCATCGGCGAAAGCGGCGTTATCATCGCTGCCGTCCGCCTTCACGAACGGGTGGAAGCCGCCGATCTGGTCGTTGAAGCCGCCGCCCTTGAAGCTGTGCGAAATGGTCGCGTAAGCAAACAGCGACGGGGTGGCCTGCCAGGCAAGGCTGCCGCGCCAGCTCGGTTCGTTGGAGTTCGATTTCACCTGGATGACCCCGGCGGGATAATCGAACACGTTGCCGTTGATCGCGTCGGCGATCTTGAGGCTGGGATCAAACCCGCCGTTCAGCTGCTGGATGAAGACCTGCTGACGGCCAAACCAGGTCTTGTGTTCCCAAGTGTAGCGCCCGCCACCCGTCAGCGTAAGCGTCGGGGTGATCTTGAACGTGCCTTCGACGAAGGCTGCGGTGGAAGAGGCCTTCTGCGCGTTGCACAGGATGTAGGGGTTCTGGTTCCAGGGGCCGAAGGGCAGCGGGCCCGAGGCGAGATCGAGGAAGCCCAGCACTTGCGCCACGCAGAAGCTGGTCTTGTCGTTCTGGTAGAACCCGCCCGCGACGAAATCAAAGTTGCCGCCGAGCTTGGAGGCAAAGCGCAGTTCCTGCTGATAGGTCTTGCGGTCGTCCGAACGGTTTGCGTCAAACAGCGAGAGCACTTCGCCATCCGCCGCCACCGGAGCCTGACCGGTATAGGTGTTGGGCAGGCGCGACTTCTGCAGGCGGCGGCCGGTGATCGAGGTGAACGTGCCGAAATCGGTGGTGTAGTCCATGTTGAGATAGATGCCGTCGACATCGATCTTCTGGCCCGTCTTCATCTTGATCAGCTGGTCTTCGCGATTGCTGATGCCGGCGTTGTCAAGCGGGTCAGAACTTGCGGGATTGGACGCACCGACGCCCAGAAGGCTGAACAGGTAGCCCGGGTCCTTGGGCGTTTCCGCAACGGTCGGGATCGAGTCAGACCGATCACGCAGCACTTCGTACTGGAGCAAGGCGCGGAATTCCGACGAAGGCTGCCAGAGCACTTTGGCGCGGCCGTTCCACACGCTTGTGCCGCCCAGTGACGCACCATCACCGCAGCCGCTGCGGCCCGCAAACTTCGAAGGCTTGAAGGCGACCACCGGACCGTAGCAGGCCCCGTGCTTGTAGTAGCCGTCCGACTTGTCGTAGCCGAGGACCAGCCGCATCGCGAGCGTGTCGGACACCACCGGAATATTCGCCGCGCCCTTGACCTGCACGGTGCCGAAGCTGCCGGCGCCGACATGGCCTTCCATGCCGATGCGGCCCAGTTCGGGCCGTTTGGTGTGCACGGTCACCACGCCGCTCGACGTATTCTTGCCAAACAGCGTGCCCTGCGGGCCGCGCAGCACTTCGACCTGGGCGACATCAAACGTATCGAGCAATTGCGTCTGCACGCTGGGCACGACGAAATCATCGACCAGCACGGCGACCGGCGGCTCAAAGTAGACAATGATGTTGTTCTGCCCACCGCCGCGGATCGAGAACGAGGCGGCGTTGAAGCCGGTGATCGTCGCGGCCGAGAAGTTCGGCACGAACGTGGCGAGATCGCCGATGTCGCGCGGGTTGGACTGGCTGATCAGCTTGGCATCAACCGCCGAGACCGCGATTGGCGTGGTCTGCAGGTTGGAATCGCGGCGTGTGGCGGTGACGATGATCTCGCCGAGCGCCGAATCGGGGGTCTTGGCCGGTTCTGCCTGCTGGGCATAAGCCGGAGCCGCCAGCAAAACGGCGAGCGTCGATGCAACGGAATAAGTCGCAATGCTGCGAAAGTTCATGGAATCCTCCCCTTTGACGCAAGCCAAGATTTCTGGGCCTTTGGTTCTCGCGATACCGCACAGTGGCACACGCCCCCTAAACAAGCAATCATGTTTGTTTTTTTCCGTTCCTTGAACGGCTGGGGCGTGTATGATCGCGTCGGGATATGTGGACAGGGCTGGCAAACAGCCCACCGGTCGGATCGAGATCGCCACGAGGAGAGGACAACAGCGCATGAATGCCAGATTTCCCGATTGGAACATTCATGTGGGTGCGCCGCACCCCTTCAACGCCGAAGCTCCGCTGATCGACAATGGCAGCGCACGCCCCGCGCCGGATCGATACTTCGATCGCGGCTATATGGCGGCCGAATGGGAGCACATGTGGACCAAGACGTGGCTGCTGGCCGGCACCACGTCTGACTTGCGCGATGCTGGTGATTTCATCCGCTTCGACATCGCCGCTGAGAGTTTCATCGTCGCGCGTACGGACGATGGCGCGCTCAAGGCGCACTACAACGTCTGCCCGCATCGCGGCAGCCAGATCGTGATGGGCGATTTCGGTTCGGTCGACGAATTCGTCTGCCCCTTCCACAACTGGCGCTTCGCGCTCGATGGGGCCTGCACCGCCGTGACCGACCGTCAGACCTTCGATCCCCAAGTGCTGTGCCACGATCACAACCTGACCCCGGTGCGCTGCGAGGAAATTGCGGGGCTGGTGTTCATCACGATGAACGATGCCGCGCCGCCGCTGCGCGAATGGCTTGGCCCCGTGGCGGATCATCTCGCGCTTTACGACATCGGCGCGATGAACGTGATCCAGCACAAGAAGTCTGACTGGGCGGCCAATTGGAAGGGCGGGGTGGATGCCTTCTACGAGATCTATCACCTCCACGCCGTCCATCCGCAGACGCAGTGCGTGATGGATGATCGCACCCAGATCGACCTTTACCCGAACGGAATGAGCCGCCAGTTCGTGCCGTTTGCGCAACCAAGCCCGCGCTTTCCCGATCAGGAGAGCATCAATCCGGGCATCCAGATGATGCTGGCCGACGCGGGCATTGATCCGGCGACCTATTCCGGAACCGCGCAGGAAAGCCGCGCCGCGATCCAGCAGGCCAAGCGCATCCGCGCCAAGACTTACGGGCTCGATTACGACCGGTTCAGCGACACCCAGCTGAGCGATTCCACGATCTACGGCATGTTTCCCAACGTGCAGATCGGCTGCCATCCCGAAGCCGTGTTCCTGCACCGCTTCCTGCCGCACCCCGATGATCCGAACCAGTTCACGTATGATACCTGCATCCTGTTCAAGCACCTCGATGCGCCGGGCTATGCCCCGCCCGCGTGGATGGGGCTCGCCCCCGGCACCGACACCACCGGGCTGACCCGGCCCGACGTGGTGCGCGTGCCGCTCGGCGTGCCGCCGGAGCTGGGCGAAGTGCTCGATCAGGATTCCGAACTGCTCCCCGTGGTCCAGAAGGGCGCGCGTTCACGTGGGTTCCGCGGGCCGCTGTGGAGCGAGCAGGAAGCGCGCCTGCGCCACTTCCACACCGAACTCGATCGCTATCTCGATGGCAGCAAAGAGGATGCACACGCATGAGCTGGACGTTTCTGTCGCGTTTCGCGGTCAAGCCCGAGCATGACGCCGATTTCGCCGCGCTGATCCCCGAAATGGAAGCGATTGCCGCCGCAGAACCGGGCACGCTCGCCTACAGGTTCTATCGCCGCAGCGAGCCCAACAGCTTTGCCGTGTTCGAAAGCTTCGTCGATGAGGCGGCGGATCAGGCGCATCAGGCCAACCCTGCCAGCACCGCGATCATCGCCAAGATGATCGACTATATTGATGGCACCTACACGCGCGACTACTTGTTGCCGGTATGACAGCCCAGACACCGGCCGAGCCGATCTTCACTCTGGGCGCGCTGCTGCGGGATCGCGCGGCCAAGTGGCCCGATCAGGATGCGCTCGTCTTCCCGGATCGGCGCACCAGCTATGCGGCGATGAACCAGGCCGCGCGGGGCTGGGCCAAGGCTTTGATCGCGCGCGGCGTGCAGCCCGGTGACAATGTCGGCATCCTGCTGACCACGCGCCCCGATTTCATGGACATCCTGTTCGGCATCGCCATGGCAGGGGCCGTCGCGGTGCCGGTCAATGCGCGCTACCAGCCGGGCGAACTCGCATTTCTGGTGGCCGATTGCGATCTGGTCTGCCTGATCACGACGGGCAAAGTCGCGGATTCGCTCGATTTCGGCGAGCGCCTGCTGGCGGCGCTGCCCTCGCTGGGGGGCGCTGCCGACCCTGCCGCGCTGGCCTTGCCCGAAGCGCCGAAGCTCGCCTCGATCATCTGCGTCGATGATCCGTGCCCGGCAACGCTGATCCCCGCTGCCTCGGCGCTGGCGGCAGGAGCGGCTGTGCCAGACGCAGACGTCGATGCGCGGACCGATGCGGTCGATCCGGCCAGCATCGCGCTGATCCTCTACACGTCCGGCACCACGGCCAACCCCAAGGGCTGCCTGATCCGCCACCGCGGCATTGTCGGCAACAGCCGCAATCTGGGACGGCGCTACGAAATCGGGGCCGGAGACCGGTTCTGGTCGCCGCTGCCGATCTTCCATATCGCGGGTATCCTGCCGATGGTGGCGATTGTCGATGCGGGCGGGGCTTATCTCACGATCCCCAATTTCGATGCGGGCGTGGCGCTGGCGATGCTCGCGCACGAGAAGGCGACGCATGCCTATCCGTGCTTCGTCACGATCATGCAGGATCTGATCGCGCACCCGAACTTCGCGACGACCGACCTTTCCAGCGTCCGGCTGATGAACGCCAACTTCGCGGTCCAGCCCGATGCGATCCGCACCGCGATGACCGCCGCGATGCCGCACACGGTCATGGTCGGCACCTATGGCCTGACCGAAGGCTCGGGCACGATCTGCACCAGCCGCATCACCGACAGCTGGGAAGCGCGCGGCTGGCGGCTGGGCGTTCCGCTCGACGAGTGGGACGTGCGCATCGTCGATGTCGAGACCGGCGAGGACTGCGCGGTGGGCGCGCAGGGCGAGATCGTCGCGCGCGGGCCCAACATGCTCGCGGGCTATTATAACGCGCCCGAAAAGACCGCCGAAGTGATCGACGCGGACGGCTGGTTCCACACCGGCGATATCGGCTCGTTCGATGCGGAGGGGCAGATCATGTTCCATGGCCGCACCAAGGACATGCTCAAGGTCGGCGGCGAGAATGTTGCGGCGGCCGAGATCGAGGCGGTGCTCCATAGCCATCCGGCGGTGCAGCTGGCGCAAGTCGTCGGCATTCCCGATCCGCGCTATGTCGAAGTGCCCGCCGCGTTCGTCGAACTGCGCGGTGCGGCCACGGCCAGCGAGCGCGAACTGATCGAGCACTGCAAGGGCAAGCTCGCCAGCTTCAAGCTGCCGCGCCACGTGCGGTTCGTAACGTCGTGGCCAATGTCGACATCGAAGATCCAGAAATTCCGCCTGCGGGATACGCTGGTCCGCGAACTCTCGGGAGAAAACGCATGACCCTTGCTCGCAGCTTCATGGCCCGCCTGCTGGTCAAGCCCGAGCGGCGCGAGGCGTTCATCGCGCTCCAGACCGAGCTCAAAGGCCTCGTGTTCCAGCACGAGCCGGACGCGCTGGTCTATGAGCTATTCCAGGCCGATGAGGACGCCAATCTGTTCCACTGCATCGCGACATTCCGCGATCAGGCCGCGTTCGATCATCACATGCACATAGACTTCCACGACCGGCTGGTGCCGCCAATCCTCGATTGTTTGGCGCAGGACATGCAGGTGAGCTACCACAGCTCGCACGGCTGAGCGCTAAGCCAGCTCGCGGATGATGTCGGTGCCGTCCCACTCTTCGGCGGCGCGGCGCACCATGCCGAAAAAGCCGCGCAGCATGGCATTGTCGGGCAGGATTTCGGTCATGTGCCCAATGGCGGGCACAGTGTCGACATAAGCGAACTCGGCGCTTCCGAAGCGGCCAGTGAAGGCCGCCGCGAAGCCGAGCGTTTGGTAGCGCGCAACCTCTTGCGCCACGTCCGGCACGATCATCGCGACGTGATGAAACCCTTCCGAGCCCGCCGGATGGAGATCGCGGTAGACTGAAGGCGTATCGTCGTGCTGCACGATCAGTTCGACCTGAACATCACCTGCCTGCGCCAGCGCGGTCGAGAAATCGGTGCGCACGGGCGCGCCGCGATAGCGCGGATCGCCCAGCTTGATGTGGCGGTTCATCAGGAACGGGCCGCAGCCGTAGAGCCGGTGGAACCGGTGCGCAGCCTCTTCCAGATCGTTCACCACCCAGGCCAGTTGGACGATGGCGCTGCCGGGCTGGATCATGGTCGCTCCGGTTCCGTGCCGTAGATGTAATCACCCAGCACTTTGTGGAAATGGCGGATGCGCAGTTCCTGGCGGCTTAGCCACAGGCCCTTGAAGGCGCTGGACTGCATGCCCTTTTGCACCGTCGGCAAGTTGAACGCGTCCTGATCGAGCACCTGGCCGATGGATTTGTCCCCGTGCCTGAAGTGCTGGTGGCGGGGCCGCGCGGGCCATTCCTCGCCTTCGGGCACCAGCTCGAACATCCACAGATCGTAGAACATCTTGTTGGGATCGGTGGGGTGCGGGCGCTGGCGGAACATCATGATGTCTTCGGCATGGATGTTCATCGAGACGTTCGGGAAAATCGAATAGTGGTAGTCATCGGTCAGCTGGTCGTCGTTGAGCTCTGAAAAGTCCTTGCCCTGCGCGGCGGCATGGGTGCGGATGAAGCGCTGCAGATCGAGCCGGATGTCGGACACGCGGCCTTCGTATTCGGCCGGGTCCATGCCCGCCTTGCGCATCATGTAATCGATGGCGGGCGGGATCGAGGAGGGCATGGCGACACGCGGGCTGATCGTGGCGAAGGGCACGAGATAGCGCGAATGCTTGTCATAGCAGTCGATCTGGACGTTGACGTCGTCCAGATACCATTGGAGCTGCGGATGGATGCCCTGCACGTGGTAGTTCTCGTGGAACGCGTCCATCGAGGTCTTCCAGTTGCAATCCCATTCGATCGTGTAGTCGCGCTTCCACGCCATCCGTTCGAAATGATAGGGATCGAGGTGCTCGGGGATCATGCTCAGATAATCGGCCAGCGGCTCGACATCCGGGTTGAGCGAGAACCACACGAACCCGCCCCATTCGCCGCAAGGGAGCGAGGGCAGCCGTCCCTCCGGCGGTCCGCCTTGCGGGAAGCTGCCGAGATCGGGGATGCGCGTGATCGCACCGTCGAGGCCGTAAGCCCAGTGGTGGTACATGCAGCGGAATTCAGCGGTATTGCCCAGCCCTTCGGGGCGCAGACGATTGCCGCGGTGCAGGCAGACATTGGGGAACGCGCGCAAACCGCCATCGCCTTGGCGCACGATCAGCACCGATTCCCGCCCGATATCGGTGCAGATATAGTCGCCCTCGGCCTTCAGATCGTCTGATCGGCCGCCCAGCAGCCAGACTTTGGTCCAGACCCGCTCCCATTCCAGCGCCATGAATTCGGGCGAGAAGTAGCGTTCGGCGGGGATGAGTGCATCGCCGAGATCGGGGGCCTCGGCCTTGCCCGCAGGGGTGCCGTTCGGCCAATCCTGCGGATTGACCCGGATGATATCGACCTTGCGCTTGACGTCCATTTTGCAGGCTCGCCGATCAGAAGTGCGTGCGGTTGGTGTAGGCACCATCGACAACCAGGTGCGAACCGTTGCACCAGCTTGCGGCCGGGCTCGCCATGAAGCAGATCGCGCGGGCGATTTCCTCGGGCGTGCCGAGCCGGCCCAGCGGCTGCTGGCGCAGGGTGTTCGTATAGAACTTTTCCATCGTGCCCTTGATCATGTCCCAGTTGCCGCCCTCGAACTCGACTGGGCCGGGCGAGATCACGTTGACCCGGATGCCGTCCTTGCCGTGCGCCAAAGCAAGCTGCTTGCCCCAGGTGATCAGCGAGGCCTTCATGGCGTTGTAGGCCTGCGGGCCGCCCATCGCTTCGCCAGCCGAAGTGGTGGCGATCAGCACGATCGAGCCGGACTTGCGCTCGGTCATCGCGGGCAGCACCGCCTCGACCGCGCGCACCGGGCCGAGCACATCGACCTCGAAGGCATTGTGCCAGTATTTCTCGCTGCCGACACCACTGCCCGCAGAGGTGATCGGGATGAGGATATCGCACCCGCCCAGTTCGTCGATCGCTTCGGCCAGCCAGGTCTTGTAATCATCGGCCTTCTTCACGTTGACCGCCGAGCCGATGACTTTGGTGCCATACTTGCGCAAGTTGGCGATCGCATCCTTGATCCCGTCTTCGGAGCGCGCGGTGATCGCCAGATCGCAGCCTTCGCGGGCAAGGATTTCAGCCGTGGCCATGCCGATACCGCGCGCTGCGCCGACGATGATCGCCTTCTTGCCACTCAAACCAAGGTCCATGCTGCTCTCCATTGCCCGCGGTGCGTTGCGGCCCGGGCCAAGGCCGATCCCTGAACCATATTGCAGGCGCTCGCAATAAAACAATCACGAATGACTTTTTTTATGGAGCCTCACGGGCTGATGATCAGGGCGTTGTCGATCAGGATTTCGGTGCCGTTGATAAAGCGCGATTCGTCCGAGGCAAGGTAGAGCACCAGCGACGCTACGTCCTTGGGTGCGCCGACCGCGCCGGCCGGCAGCACGCCTTCGGGTACGGCGGCTTCGTTGCCTGCGCGGCCTTCGGCAAACTGGATCATCGGCGTTTCGATCGAGGCCGGGTGCACCGAATTGCAGCGGATGCCATAGCCTTTGGCCTGGCAGTGGATCGCGATGGACTTGGTCATCGCGCGCACTGCGCCCTTGGCCGCTGAATAAGCGAAAAACACCGGATAGCCGAGATGGCTGGCGGTCGACGACATGTTGATGATCGACCCGCCGCCCGACCGCGCCATGAGGGGAATGGCATATTTGCAGCCGAGGAACACGCCTTCGGACATCACTGCATTGGCCTTGCGGAACTGTTCGAGCGTGGTCTCCTCGGGGTCCGCGATCACGACGATCCCGGCGTTGTTGACCAGCACATGGAGCCCGCCGAAGCGTGCTTCCGCCGCCGCCAGCGCCGCCTGCCAATCGCTCTCGGACGACACATCATGCCTCAGCGCAATGGCGTTTGCGCCGATCTCGTCGGCCACGGCCTGCGCCGCATCGAGGTTGATATCGGTCACCACGACCATCGCGCCTTCCGCCGCCAGCGTAAGGCAATCCGCTTTGCCCAGACCAGACCCGCCACCGGTGACCAACGCCACCTTTCCTGCAACCCTTCCCAACAGCCGACTCCCACTTTAGACTTATTCGCGATTAAGGCGCTGCATTAGGTTGCCTGTCAAAGCAAAAACAATCATGATTGTCTTTTATGCAAGAGGCTTTGGACCGCATGGCGCTCAGCGTGGCACGAACTACCAAAGTGGTGACGAAACAGGATGGCACCGCATTGCCGACTTTGCAGGCAACGAAAAGCGCCGCCACACGCGCGCGGCTGATCGAGGCGACGATCCGCTGCATCGTCAAGTATGGCTATGCCCGCACCACCACCCCGCGCGTGGCGGACGAGGCAGGCATGTCGCGCGGGGCGATGCTGCACCACTTCGAGAACGGCAGCGCGCTGATGCAGGCAGCGATTGCCGAACTGCATGAAAAGCGCCTCCACGCGTTCCGCCGCAGCGCTGGATCGACTGTGCACGAGGTTGGCACGCTGGTGCGGGCGTATTGGAAGCAGGTTTCGAGCCAGACTTTCATCGCCTTCCACGAACTGGCCATGGCCGCGCGCACCGATAGCGATCTCGCCAATATCCTGGTTCCGGTGCAAGTCGATTTCCGCAACCGCTGGTATCGGCAGGCGATCGAACTGTTTCCGGAATGGCAGAACGACCGCGAGCGGTTTGACCTCGCGCTGGCGCTTTCGCAGAATGTGCTGGAAGGCATGGCGATAAACCGGCTGACTCACGGCATCGACGACGCGATGGTCGAGCCGATCCTGCGCGATCTCGAACGCCAGATTACCGCCTTGAAGCCCGCCGCCTGAGGCGCGCCCCATCACTATCGAAGGAACGGCCATGAGCGGTCAAGCAAGCGGCCCTCTGGCCGGTGTCAAAGTGCTGGATCTCACCAGCGTGCTGATGGGGCCATATGCCACGCAGATCTTTGCCGATCTGGGGGCCGATGTGATCAAGATCGAGAGCCCCGAAGGCGATACCACGCGCCGCCTGCCGCCCGTGCTGGGGCCGGGGCAGGGCGCGATGTTCGTCAACGTCAATCGCGGCAAACGCAGCCTTGCCATCGACCTCAAGACCGAGGCCGGACGGGCCATCGTGCTGCGGCTGGCGGAGACGGCGGACGTGTTCATCCATTCGATGCGCGGCGCGGCGATCCAGAGGCTGGGGCTCGATTATCCCGCGCTCAAGGCCGCCAACGCGAGGATCATCTACGCCAATCTCTATGGCTTCGGGCGCGGCGGGCCTTATTCGGATTACCCCGCCTATGACGATATCGTGCAGGGGGCTTCAGGCCTCGCTGCGCTGCAGGGGCGGTTGACCGGCGGCGAGCCGGGCTATGTCGCCAGCGCGGTGGCAGACAAAGTGGCGGGGCTGACCGGGGCTTATGCGGTGATGGCCGCGTTGTTCGCACGCGAACGCACCGG
>CAIKKO010000256.1 GCA_903828025.1 uncultured Sphingomonadales bacterium | reverse complement strand
GCAACATCGCCGATCAGCTTGTCGCCCAGCACACTGCGCAGCATTTCGGGCGTGTCGGTGCCGCGAAACAGGTGGTTGAGCCGGATCGCCTCGCTTTCGGTAAAGCGCGGCCCGGTCGCCAGCGTGTCGATCTGGCGAGTCAGGTTAGAGGCCATCGGATGACAAGCTGTGGCGCTTGGCCCAGATCGGGCTGCGGCCATCCACCGTCTTCTGATAGACATCGGGCCAGGTCGCGAAGGCCTGCTGCGCCGCTTCCGCCGCAATCGGCTTGGCGGGGGCAAAGGCATCGAACCCGCAGCGCTTCATGTGGCTCAGCTGATCGAGCAGCACATCGCCGGTCGCGCGCAGTTCGCCGGTATAGCCTTCCTCGCGCAGGATGCGCGCGGAGGAATAGCCGCGCCCGTCGCCGTAAGCCCGGAAGTTCACTTCGATCAGCGCGATCCGGCCGAGATGCGGCAGCAGCGCGCGCGCGTCCTCGCCCGGCTCGATGCGGACCGCTGCAGCCCCATTGGACATTGGGTCCGAGGCCAGAAAGTCCGCCAGCGACAGCACCGGCGCACCGCTCGCCGTGTCGACGCGCAAACGCAAAAGGGTCTTACCCATAAATCGCCTCCTTGAACGGGGCCATGCCAATGCGGCGGTAGGTATCGAGGAAGCGCTCGCCCTCGGTGCGGGTCGCCAGATAGACCTCCGTGGCCTTCTCCAAGGCATCGACCACACCGTCCTCGCTGAAGCCCGGCCCGGTGATCACGCCCAGCGACGTATCCGCTGCCTCACTGCCGCCGAACGAAAGCTGGTAGTTCTCGGTGCCTTTCCGGTCGACACCCAGAATGCCGATATGCCCGGCATGGTGGTGCCCGCAGGCATTGATGCAGCCCGAAATCTTGACCTTGAGCTCGCCCAGATCGCGCTGGCGGTTCCCGTCGGCAAAGCGCTGCGAGATCTTCTGCGCCAGCGGGATCGAGCGCGCATTGGCGAGGCTGCAATAATCGAGCCCCGGGCACGCGATGATATCGCTGATGAGATCGAGGTTAGGGCTGCCGAGCCCCGCCGCGTCCAGCTTCTGCCACAGCGTGTAGAGATCGGCTTTCTTCACATGCGGCAACACGATGTTCTGCGTGTGCGTCACGCGCAGCTCGTCGAGGCTGTAGGCCGTGCCCAGCTCGCCCATCAGGCGGATCTGGTCGGCGCTGGCATCGCCCGGAATGCCGCCCGTGGGCTTCAGGCTGATGACCACGACGGCATAACCCGGCTGCTTGTGCGCCGCCGTGTTCTGATCGAGCCACAGCGCGAAATCGGGATCGCTGCGGTCCACCCCGTCCGCAAGGCCGCTTTCCAGCCCCGGATCGGCAAAGAACGCGGCAATCCGGTCGAACTCGGCCTGCGGCGGCTCCAGCCCCAGCGTCAGGATATGCGCGAACTCTTCCTCCACCTGACGGCGATATTCGTCCGCGCCGATCTCGTGGACGAGGATCTTGATCCGCGCCTTGTACTTGTTATCGCGGCGGCCATAGCGGTTGTAGACGCGCAAGGCTGCTTCGGCGTAGCTGATCATCTGCAGCGCGGGCACGAATTCGCGGATCACCGGCGCAATCATCGGCGTGCGGCCCATGCCGCCGCCGACATAGAACTTCGCGCCGATCTCGCCCGCTTCGTTCTGCACGATCTGGATGCCGATATCGTGCAAGCGCATGGCCGCGCGGTCGGTATCGCTCGCGATCACCGCGATCTTGAACTTGCGCGGCAGGTAGTCGAATTCCGGATGGAAGCTCGACCACTGGCGCAGCAGCTCGGCATAAGGGCGCGGATCGACCAGCTCGTCCGCCGCCGCCCCGGCCATGTGGTCCGAGCTGATGTTGCGGATGCAGTTTCCGCTGGTCTGGATCGCGTGCATTTCCACGGTCGCCAGATCGGCAAGGATATCGGGTGTGTCGTCCAGCTTGATCCAGTTGTACTGGATGTTCTGCCGCGTGGTGAAGTGGCCATAGCCGCGGTCATACTTGTCCGCGATATCGCCCAGCAGCCGCATCTGGCGGCCATTGAGCGTGCCATACGGGATGGCCACCCGCAGCATATAGGCATGCAGCTGCAGATAGAGCCCGTTCTTCAGCCGCAGCGGCTTGAACTGGTCCTCGGTCAATTCGCCCGCAAGGCGGCGCGCCACTTGCCCGCGGAATTCCTCCACGCGCGCATCGACCATGGCCTGATCGTATTGGTCATACTGGTACATGGTCAGATCACCTGCTTCGCGGCTTCGGCATCGCCGGGGCGGAGGGAAAGGTCGAGGCGCACGGTCGGCCCCAATGCGCGGATGCGGTCCTTGATATGCGCGGGGCGCACGCCGTCTGCGGTCTGCGTCGCGGCAATCGCATAGCTGGCGTTCACGCGCTGCGCGGCTTCCTCGGCGGCGAGGATCGCTGCGGCATGATCGCCCACGTCCACCGCGTCGTTCACATCGCGCGACCAGCCCGTGCCGTCCCACCAGACGACATCGCCGGAGCCCAGATCATTTCCCGTCAAAATCTTCACGCAGCGTTCTCCGCAATCTTCAGCAATTCATGCGCCTGCTCGCGCGCAGCCACTTCGCCGATCACGATAAGCGCCGGACTTTTCACTTTCGATTCGGCCACCAGCGCGCCAAGTCCGGCCAGCGCGCCGCGCAGCACGCGCATCGAGGGGCGCGCGGCGTTTTCGATGACCGCAATCGGCATGTCCGGCGCGAGGCCATCGGCCATCAGCTTTTCGGCAATCGCATCGCTGGTCGCGACGCCCATGTAGATCACCAAGGTGCGGCCCACACCCGCGAGGCCCGCCCAGTTCTGATCGTTCAGACCTTTGCACTGCCCGGCCACGAAGCTGACTATCGAGGCGCTGTCACGGTGCGTCAGCGGAATCTGCGCCGCCGCCGCCGCGCCCAGTGCCGCGCTCACGCCCGGCACGACCTGAACCGGAACCCCGGCGGCATGGCAGGCCTCCGCCTCCTCGCCCCCGCGCCCGAAGATAAACGGATCGCCGCCCTTCAGCCGCACGACATCACGCCCGGCCAGCGCCTCGCGAACCAAGAGCACGTTGATCTCGTCCTGCGGCATCGTGTGCCGCGCGCGCTGCTTGGCGACGGAAACCAGCTGCGCGCCTGCGGGCACCATGGCGAGGATCGCGGGATCGACCAGCCCGTCATGCACCACCAGCGTGGCCGCCTCCAGCAGCCGCGCCGCGCGCAAGGTCAAAAGGTCCGGATCGCCGGGCCCAGCGCCCACGAGGAAGACCGTTCCGATTCTGGAGAGGCTATTGTCCATGGGTGGCAGATGGTCGTTCACGCCCCCAATCGCCAGCGAGGAAAGCTAGGGGGCGGGTTAGATCAGCTTTAGCGCACTGCCCAAATGGGGCGTGGATGCATGGAGACCGTCCACCAACCGCAGATAAATGGGGACAGTCTGAGCTGCTGCCGGTTTGACGGACACCGGGTTAAGGTGTTTTGACCTTACCGGAGAGCATCAATGCAACGAAGGAAGTTTGCCCGCGAGTTCAAGCTCGAGGCGGTTAGATTGGTCCGCGAACGCGGGGTGTCGGTTGCGCAGGCAGCACGTGATCTGGACGTGCATGAGAACGTGCTGCGCAAATGGGTCAGGGAGTTTGCCTCCGATCCGGGGCAAGCCTTCCCGGGCAATGGCCAGATGAAGCCGGAGCAGCTGGAGATCGAGCGCCTGCGCCGTGAAGTGGCCAAACTGAAGGCGGAGCGAGACATCCTAAAAAAAGCGGCCGCCTACTTCGCGAGGGACTCGATATGAGATTTGCCTTCATCGCGAAGCACCGAGGGATCTGGCCGGTAGCATGGATGTGCGGGGCGCTCGGTGTCTCGCGAAGCGGCTTCCATGCCTGGCTGACCAGGGCGCCATCGCAGCGCGCCCGGGATGACGAGCAAATGGGCACCAAAGTGCGCGCCAGCCACGTTGGCAGCGACCGCACTTATGGCGCGCGCCGGGTGTGGCACGATCTGCTGGCAGACGGCATGTCGTGCGGCCTGCATCGGGTCGAACGGCTGATGCGCGAGTTGGGCCTGCGCGCCAGGCCGCGCCGCCGTGGCTTGCCAAAGGATCAGGGCGAACGTTCGGTCATCGCCGACAACGTGCTGGATCGACAGTTTACGGCGGACCGGCCCAACCAGAAATGGGTGGCCGACTTCACCTACATCTGGACCGCCGAAGGATGGCTCTACGTTGCCGCCGTGATCGACCTGTTCTCACGCCGGGTCGTGGGCTGGTCGATGAGCGACAGCATGACCGCGCAGTTCGTCACCGATGCGCTGATCATGGCGATCTGGCGGCGCGGCAAACCGGATGCCCTGCTGCACCACTCGGACCAGGGCAGCCAATATACCAGCGAGCAGTTTCAGCGCCTTATGGCTGACAATGGCGTCACCTGTTCGATGAGCAGGTCCGGCAATGTCTGGGACAATGCTGCAATGGAAAGCTTCTTCTCCTCGCTCAAGACCGAGCGGGTGAGCAAGAAGGTCTACCGCACGAGAACGCAGGCAAAGGCAGACGTGTTCGATTACATCGAATGCTTCTACAACCCGACCCGGCGCCACTCGACCCTGGGATACCTCAGTCCTATCGACTTCGAACGTCAAGCTGGGGTAGCCTGATTTAGTCTTTCCCGGTGTCCATCAAACCGGCAGCAGCTCAATGCGCCCTGCTGAGAGTGCCCTTCCATCACCTGCGGTGGTCCCCCCTCCCCGTTCCGGGGAGGGCTTATACCAGCGTGGTGGAGCTGGCTCCGAGTTCGGCGAAGTAGCGGGCCATGGCGTCTGCCGCCTTGTCGGTCAGAGTGATGAAAGCGCGGCGGCGGTCGGTTTCGTCGTCAACGCGCTGGAGCAGGCCGGCATCGGTCATCTGGCCGATCCAGCGCAGCGCAGTGGTGGGCGGCACGCCCGACGCGATGCACAGCGAGGTCACCGAGACCCGGACGTGTTCGGCGCGCGCGGCGGTGAGATCGAGCAGCATGTCCCACGCCGGATCGGCGAAAAGATCGCCTTCGAAGAAACGCGCGCGCAGCTGACGCTGGCGGATGATCTTGCGCACCAGCCGGGGATCGGGAAGCGGCGGGCGCGCTGCGCGGACGAGCCGGTCGCTGCCTTCATCGAGCCGCCCTTCATCGCCCGGTCCATCGAAACGGAACGCGGATGCCTGACCCGCCACGGACCCCGAGGTGGAAGAGAGCTGCTCAAGCTTGTGCGCGATCTGGCCGACTTGTTCGGTCAGGCGCAGCAAGGCCAGCCGGTCTTCGTCGGACAGTTCGCGCACCCGGTTGCCGGCGCGGGCAAGCGTGCGGCCGAGCGCGATCACCCGGTCTGCCCGGCTGGGCGTGACGAGGATCTGCGCCTCGCTCTGATCGAGGCAGCCGAACACATCATCGAGCGAGCCGATACTGGTGGAGACGACCAGCTGCGCCCCGGTCTTGGCCGCGCGCAGATCGAGCCGGGCGAGCGCGGCCAGTTCGGCCCCATCAATCACCGGGCAATCGACCAGCACGAGATCGCCCAGCAGAAAGTCTGCGCCGCCGGGGCCCGCATCCGCCGCGAGCAGCTTGCCAAGATCGCAGGTCTGCGCAATCCGCAACCCGGCGGCCGAAGCATCTTCGGCCATTTCAGCGCGGAGATAGCCGCGATCGGCGAAGATCGAGACGGCAAGCGCCGACGTTCCGCGATCCTGTACGCGGCCAAAGGACCGATCCGCGCCCGCGACACGCGGGTTCAGCGGCAGCGATCCGCTTGCATCGGTTTCGCTATAGTCGAACCGCCTGGCTGCCTGTCCCATCGCATGTGCACTCCGTAATTGCCCGTATACGAACAAGAGTGGAACAAAACGGGCTCAGGTCAAGATCATATTCATCCAATTTGGAGGAAGGGCTTCAAGGCGTGGGTCCGTTTCGGGTGCCAAGCCGCGCAAATCCAACACTATTCCCCGTGCCGACAGGGATGCATTCCGCATTGCGGAATTGCCGCACCGGGCAAGTGCCGCCTGCACCCGAAGCGCATGTTCCGCCTGCAGGTCACGCCCCGGCCGATGCGCGACACCCGATTCGCACGCCGACCGACGGGTGCGTTTCAGTCCACGAACGGGTCGCGCACGAGGATCGTGTCTTCACGCTCGGGGCTCGTCGACACGAGCGCGACGGGGGTTTCGATCAATTCCTGCACGCGCTGGATATATTTGATCGCCTGCGCGGGCAGATCAGCCCACGAGCGCGCGCCCGCAGTGGTGCCCTGCCAACCGTCCATTTCCTCATAGATCGGTTCGACCAGGGCCTGATCGGCGGAATGGCTGGGGAAATAATCCATCACTTTTCCGCGCAGCCGGTAGCCGGTGCAGATCTTCACTTTGTCGAACCCGTCGAGCACATCGAGCTTGGTCAGCGCGATGCCGGTCACGCCCGAAATGGCGCAGGACTGGCGCACCAGCACCGCATCGAACCAGCCGCAGCGGCGTTTGCGGCCGGTCACGGTGCCGAATTCGTGGCCGCGTTCGCCCAGCCGCTGGCCCACTTCGTCTTCCAGTTCGGTCGGGAACGGACCCGATCCGACGCGCGTGGTATAGGCCTTGACGATGCCGAGCACAAAGCCGGTGGAATTGGGCCCAAGGCCCGAACCCGAAGCGGCGGTGCCCGAGACGGTGTTGGACGAAGTGACGAACGGATACGTGCCGTGATCGACATCGAGCAGCACGCCTTGCGCGCCTTCGAACAGGATGCGTGCACCCGCCTTGCGCACCTGGTTGAGCCGCTTCCACACCGGTTGCGCGAACTGCAGCACATAGGGCGCGATCTCGCGCAAGCCGCCGATCAGCGCGGCGCGGTCGACCGGGGGCTGGCCGAAGCCGGCGCGCAAGGCGTCGTGGTGCGCGCAGAGGCGGTCCAATTGCGATTCGAGGGCGTCGAGGTGGGCGAGGTCGCACACGCGGATCGCGCGGCGGCCGACCTTGTCTTCATAAGCCGGGCCGATGCCGCGGCCGGTGGTGCCGATCTTGCCCGAACCGGCGGCAGCTTCGCGCAAGCCGTCGAGCTCGCGATGGAGCGGCAGGATCAGCGGGCAATTGTCGGCGATCGCGAAGTTGTCGGTGGTGATCGACACGCCCTGCGCGGTCAGCTTCTCGACTTCGGCCTTGAGCGCCCAGGGATCGAGCACCACGCCGTTGCCGATGATCGACAGCGTGCCGGTGACGATGCCCGAAGGCAGCAGGCTGAGCTTGTAAGTCTGGTTGCCCACAACCAGCGTATGCCCGGCGTTGTGCCCGCCCTGAAAGCGTACGACGGCGTCGGCGCGGCTGGCCAGCCAGTCGACGATCTTGCCCTTGCCCTCATCGCCCCACTGGGCGCCGATCACGGTGACGTTGGCCATGGATACATGTCTCCACCCTGCCGGGTGGCTCCGCAAGCGCCCTTCGACAGGACTCGGCGCAAGGGACAGGACGGGAGGCGTGCCATCGGGCTTGCCGCAAACGGAAGCGCGGGTAGCTTACGCCCGGGGGCGCGTCAATCATGTTGCGGGCACGTTGCGGGCGGAATGGGACGTGCGCGAAGGATTCGGCGGCTCGATGCGTTGGAGCGTCGAGTCAGCCGCTGCCAATGGAGGAATGCATGCGCCGCTTGCCGATTGCCATAATGTCCGCGCTCGCCCTTGGTGCCGTTTGCTTGACCGTGGGTGCCGAGGCCCGACCGGGCGATCGCCTGCGCGCGCGCTTTGCCGAGCGGATCGCGGCGGCCGAGGGCAGCGTACCGGCGGTCTTGCCCGGCACGACGCTGCGCTATGGCAATGACCCGGCGCAGGCGATCACGTTCTGGCCGGCGCAGCAGCGCCCGGATGCGGCGAAGGCAACGGCGCCGCTGATCGTGTTCGTCCACGGCGGCGGCTGGTCGCGCGGAACGGCGGAGAGCGGCACCGGTAAGTGGAAGGAAGCGCATTACCCGCAGTCGAGTTACGCCTTCGCCAGCATCGACTACCGGCTGGTCCCAGGCGCGACGGTCGAGGACGAGGCGAGCGATGTTGCGCACGCGCTGAAGGCACTGCTCGACAGCGCCGCATCGCTCGGAATCGACAAGCGGCGCGTCGTGCTGATGGGGCACAGTGCGGGCGCGCATCTGGTCGCGCTGGTGGGCACCGACGAACGCTATCTCAAGAGCGCCGGGCTATCGTTTGGCGACGTGGCGGGCGTGGTCCCGATCGACGGTGCGGCCTACGATGTGCCCGCGCAAATGCGCGACGGGCCGGGGATCATGCAGCGCACTTACGGCGCCGCGTTCGGCTCCGATCCGGCG
>CAIKKO010000255.1 GCA_903828025.1 uncultured Sphingomonadales bacterium | reverse complement strand
CTCAGCCGCGAAAACCTCGCCAAGACCAAGAAGGGCGTGCGCATCATCAACTGCGCGCGCGGCGGCCTGATCGACGAGGCCGCGCTCAAGGACATGCTCGATAGCGGCCATGTTGCCGGTGCCGCGCTCGACGTGTTCGAGACCGAGCCCGCCAAGGACAGCCCGCTGTTCGGCACGCCGAACTTCATCTGCACCCCGCATCTGGGCGCGAGCACCACCGAAGCGCAAGTCAATGTCGCGTTGCAGGTGGCGGAGCAGATGGCCGAATTCCTCACCACGGGCGGCGTGACGAACGCGCTCAACATGCCCTCGCTCTCGGCCGAGGAAGCGCCGAAGCTCAAGCCCTATATGGCGCTGGCCGAACGCCTCGGCTCGCTGGTGGGCCAGCTGGCGCATGACAACCTCACCAAGATCGCCATCGAAGTGGAAGGCGCGGCGGCGCAGCTCAACCAGAAGCCGATCACCGGTGCGGTGCTGGCGGGCCTGATGAAGCAGTATTCGCAGACCGTGAACATGGTCAACGCGCCGTTCCTGGCGAAGGAGCGCGGGCTGGACGTGCGCGAAGTGCGGCACGACCGTGAGGGCTATTACCACACGCTGGTGCGCGTCACCGTCGGCACCGCGCAAGGTGATCGCTCGGTTGCGGGCACGCTGTTTGCCAATGGTCAGCCGCGGCTGGTCGAAATCTTCGGCATCGGCATCGAAGCCGATCTCGATGGCGACATGCTCTATATCGTGAACTCGGATGCGCCGGGCTTCATCGGCTCGATCGGTACGCTGCTCGGCAAGGCCGGGATCAACATCGGCACCTTCCACCTTGGCCGCCGTGAAGCGGGCGGCGAGGCGGTGCTGCTGCTCTCGGTCGATAGCCCGGTGACCGAGGACGTGCTCGCCGAAGCGCGCAAGGTTCCCGGCGTCCGCACGGTGCGCGCGCTGAAGTTCTGAGGGGCGTGGCGGGGGCGGCCAAAGGCCCCTGCCCACCCTTTCGGGCGATCCGGTTTGACCCGGCGTGCGAAGCCCCATAGTCTGACGCTTAGGACAGACTTTCCGGGGGTACACACGATGCGCAAGACAGTTCTGGCTGCCGTTCTGATGGGGTTTTCAGCCACACCCGCGCTCGCGAACGACAACGCGATGATCCAGGCCGCCGATGATGCGCTCGCCGCCGCGTTCAACAGGGGCGACGGCGCGGCGGTCGGCGCGATGTATGCGCCCGATGCCACGATGCTGCCCGGCGACAACAAGCTCTACAAGGGCGCGGACATCACCGCGTTCTGGGTCGGCGCGGCCACGGCGCTCACCAACCTCAAGCTGACCGTGCTCGAAACCGAGCGCCTCGCCCCCACCTACATCCGCGAAATCTCGCGCGTGGAGTATGATACCAAGGGCGACAAGTCGGTCCACGCCAACGTCACCGCCGTTGTCGTCTACAAGCTGGTGGACGGCAAGTGGATGCTCTGGACCGATATCTTCCACTGATCGGCGGGCCTTCGCCCACTCGACACCCGTCCCGCATTGTGTAGGGACGGGGCGGATGGATACGCTCGATTCCGATCTGCTGCCCGAGGGGCTCGAAGACCGTCTGCCGCGTGAGGCGGCTGCGACCACGCGCGTCATGCGCGCCGTCCAGGATGTGATGCACGGCCACGGCTATGACCGTGTGTTGCCGCCGATGATCGAGTTCGAGCGCAGTCTCGCCAGCCGGATGGACGGCATCAACGCCCGCCGCATGTTCCGCTTCGTCGATCCCGCGAGCCTGCGCATGATGGCGCTGCGCAGCGATCACACGCCGCAGATCGGCCGCATCGCCGAAACGCGCCTTGCCGCCGCGCCGCGTCCGCTGCGGCTGTGCTATGCGGGGCAGGTGCTCACGATCAAGGGCGACGGGCTGGACCCGGCGCGCGAGCGGCTGCAGTGCGGCGCGGAGTTGATCGGCGCGGACAATGTCGCTGCCGCCTGCGAGATCGTCGCCATTGCGATCGAGGCGCTGCAGGCTGCGGGCGCGCGGGGTGTCAGCGTCGATTTCACGCTGCCCGATCTGGTCGATACACTGGCCGCCAAGGCCTTCCCGCTGGAGCCGCAGCAGATCGAAGCGGTGCGCCGCGAGCTTGATACCAAGGACGCAGGCGGCCTGCGCGATGCGGGGGGCGAGGCTTATGTCCCGCTGCTCTACGCGACCGGCGATTTCGGCACGGCGATTGAGAAACTTGCGGCGATTGATGCCGATGGTCAGGGGCGCGGCGCGCTCGCCAGCCGGATCGCCGCGCTGCGCGAGATTGCGGCGACTTTGGGCGGCACCGCGCGGCTGACGCTCGATCCTTCGGAGCGGCACGGCTTCGAATACCAGTCGTGGCTAGGCTTCACGCTCTATGCCGATGGGTCACGCGGCGCGCTGGGCCGGGGCGGCACCTACCGGATTGCGGGTTCCGGGGAAGGCGAAGCGGCGACCGGCTTCTCGCTCTATCCCGATGCGCTGATCGCGGTGGTGGCGAGTGCCGAACGCGCGGAGGACAGCGTGTTCCTGCCGCTGGGCCATGACCGCGAGACGGCAGCCCGCCTGCGCAGCATTGGCTGGCGCACGGTCGCGGCGCTGGACGCGGGCGACAGCGCGGCGGCACTGGGCTGCACGCACGTGCTGCAAGGCGGCGAACCGGTTGCGCTCTGAACGCTGCACGGCTGCAGGCTGACGGCGGTGCTTCCCTACCAGAGCAGGGATGGGAAGCGCCTGTTCGGTCAGAAGCGGTAACGCAGCTTGAGCTGGACGAGTGGATAGACCTTGGACCTGCTCATATCACGGTTGAGGCCCTGACGTTCGGCTTCCAGGTCGGCCATGATGGTGCCGCAGAAGGCCGAGGGTGTTGCACTGGTGCATGGGCCGGTGATCGCGAGCGGATTGGCTTTGATCCCGCCTCGCAACAGGGCGCCAGCCTCGATCCCGAACACGAGCCGCTTGGAAAATCGCGCAGCATACCCGATGGTCACGATCGGAGCGATCGAGGTCAGGTTGGTATTGGCCGCCAGCATTCCGACCTGCGATGCGGAATAGATCTTGCCGTTGATGGTATAAGTCGCGCCTGCCAAGGGTTTGGCTACCGCCGAAACCTTGCTGCTGAAAAAACGCACGCCGCCTGAAATGTGGAAGCCGCTCTTGAACGGAAAAACGTCGGCCAAGGCGCTGCCCGACTGCAGCTTGACTTTGCCGAAGTCACCCATGGTGTCGGAGCTGATGCCGGGATTGCGTGGGAAAAGGGTTGCTTCGGCACGGACGCCAATGCCCGGTGCGATCCGATAGTCTATTTCGGCGCCGCTCGCAGCTGTGCCGACGGTCATTTCTGCGCGCAGTCTGGCGCTGCCATCGTCTGCTTGTGCCGGTGATCCTAGTGCAATTCCAAAAACTGCGATCACAACATAGTGAAATTTCATAGTAGCCCCCCTATGCTATTTCATAAATCTCCCAATTCCGTTATTTTTTGTAAAAAAATTGCAAAATGCACTATAGTCTGATAGACAAAATCTGTTACAGTATTGTTGAGGTACTATAGACGCGCGGCAGGGGATCGTATTGCTTGCATTTGCCTGCTTTGGCGCGAAGCAAATGGCGGCGAGCCCCGTTTTGGGGCTGCAACAATTCAGACTTTCATGGAGATTATGGGCCGCACAGAGATTGGCTTCGCGCGCAGCACCGGGCGCGCTGGTTTAGCGGCAGGCCGTGTCCGCCCTCAGGGCTTCACCACTTCCCCGTCTTCCTTGGTGAAGCTTTCGGGCTGCTTATCCAGTAGGCCCAGCACCTCTTCGGACGGGCGGCACAGCTTGGTGCCCAGCGGGGTGACGACAATCGGCCGGTTCACCAGGATCGGATGCTCCACCATCGCGCTGAGGATCGCTTCATCGCTCGCGGTTGGATCGGTGAGGCCGAGTTCCTCCGCAGGCGTGCCCTTGGTGCGCATGATTGCGCGCGCGGTGCCGCCCATGTCCTTCAGGATTTGCTCCAACTGCGGGCGGGTCCAGCCTGCCTTCACGTATTCGACGACCTCGGGTGCGTAGCCCGCCGCCTCGATCATCGCGAGCGTGTTGCGTGAGGTGCCGCACTTGGGGTTATGATAGATCGTGATGGGGAATGTATCGGTCATGAAGGTTCCTCTGCCAGCAACCAGCCGAACACCGCAAGGGCGAGCAGCGCCCCGGCCAGTTGCCCGGCGATGAATAGGGGGACGGAGGCGGGGGCTATCCCCGCGAACGTATCGGTCAGGCTCCGCGCCAATGTCACCGCCGGATTGGCGAACGAGGTCGAGGCGGTGAACCAGTAGGCCGAGGTGATATAGAGCCCGACCGCCACCGCCGTGAACTCTTGCCGCGAGCGCTGGACGCACAGGATCGTGCCGATCAGCCCGAACGTCGCGACCAGTTCGGCCAGCCCTTGCGGCCAGCCGCCGCGCACGTGGGTGGAAACCTGCAGCACGCTTTGCGCAAACATCGCATGCGCCAGCCACACCCCCAGCACCGCGCCCACGGCCTGCGCGGCCACATAGGCGAGGGCGTGCTGCGCGGTCATTTCGCGCCGCAGCCAGACCAGCATGGTCACCGCCGGATTGAAATGCGCGCCCGAGATCGGCCCGAACATATGGATCAGCACCACCAGCCCCGCGCCGGTCGAAAGCGTGTTGCCGAGCAAGGCCAAGGCATCGTTCCCGCCCGCCAGCGCCGCACCCATGATGCCCGAACCGACCACGATCGCCAGCAGCAGCGCGGTGCCCAGCCCTTCGGCCACGATGCGCCGCGCCAAATTCGGTGCCAGTTTCATGCCGCCGCTCCGCAATCGGGGATCAGATCGCCCAGCGGCGCGCAGAGTTCGGGCTTGCCGCCGCAGCAATCGGCCGCGAGGAAGCCCATCAGCGCGCGCATGCCCGCATAGTCTGCCGCATAAATCACCGAACGCCCCTCGCGCCGCGAATGCACCAGCCCGGCATGGCCGAGAATTGCCAGATGGGTGGAGAGCGTATTGGGCCGCACCCCCACTTCGCGCGCGATGTCTCCGGCAGGCAGGCCTGCGGGCCCGGCCTTGACCAGCAGGCGGAACACCGCCAGCCGGTGCCCCTGAGCCAGCGCCGAAAGCAGGTCCACCGCGCGGGGAAGTTGCAGCGTCACAAGCCGAATCTCCATTTCGATAGTTCGGCGATAATCGAAATAGGAACGTCTGCCTAGTCAGCGCAGCGCATCCGCCGTGCGCTGATAGTAGCCCAATTCGTTGATCGGCAGCCGCGCCGGATTTTTGGCATAGAGCGCGCGTGCAGCCGCCAGTTGCAGGCGGGCGCGGCGCTGGCCCTCTGCTCCCCGTCCTGCCGCAACCGTCCCCAGCAGCAGCCACGGATAGGCGTCATAAGCCAGCGCGGGCCAGCGGGGGGCCAGCCGGTCCAGCGCCGCCCAGCCCTTGTCATATTGCGCGGGACCAAGGCCGTTCGCGGTTACCCCGTGCAATTCGGGAAACACCTGCGCGGTGGCATCGGGGTAGAAGTTTTTGCCCACCCCCGTATCGACGTCCGAGGCACGGAAGGCCGCTGCCGCCGGATCGAACAGCCCGGCAATCCCCGCGGCCACCCGTGCAGCCGCCCGCGCATAGAGGGCTGCCTCGCTGTCGCCATGGGCACCGAGCTGCGCGGCAAACGCGCTGAGGCCCGACCAAACCTCGCAATTGTCCATGAGATAGCCCACGTCCGCACCCGGCACTGTCCGGCTGCGGAACGTGCGGGTGAGCCCCGAAGGCTTCTGCAGCCTGCGGATTCCCGCCGTTGCAATCGCCTTGAGCGCCGGGGCATTGGCGCGCCACCACGCGGCATCGCCTGTCACCGCATCATGCCGCGCTGCCAGCTCCAGCAGGGTTCCGGCATAGGCATCGTTCGAATCCGGCGCGAGCAGCCCCTTGATCCCCGGCGCGGCGGGATCGGTGCGGTAATCGGGCTCCACATCGGCGATGGTCCCGCGCACCGTATCATAGCGCGCGAGCTGCAGATCGAGCCAGCCGCGCACCTCGCGCGGCAGGCGCGCGGCAAACGGCAGCAGCCCGAGATTGCCGAAATACCAGTTCACCGCGCCCAGCGGCGCGACGGTGAACGCCCCCGCCAGCGGCCCGCCCGTCAGCCGCAGCGCCTTGATGGCGGCCAATGGCGAGAACGCTACCCCGGCATCGGTGTGCCCCGGCGCAGCGATCAATGCCGCGCCGATCCCGCCCAGCACGCTGCGCCGCGAAAGGCCTTCAGGCGCTGAACGGGGATATGGGGCCTGATCCATCCCACCGATCTGCCAGACAGGCATGACAATGCAAGGGCGGCCCCCGCTTGACCTTGCCCTCGCCGCCGCAGTCCCCTAACCCCCCAGCCGACTTGGAACTGCAACAGAGAGTGCACGAGACGTGGCCAATGTGACCGTAATTGGTGCCCAGTGGGGCGATGAGGGCAAGGGCAAGATCGTCGACTGGCTCGCCAGCCGCGCCGATGTCGTGGTGCGCTTTCAGGGCGGGCACAACGCCGGGCATACGCTCGTGGTGGGCGAGCAGATCTACAAGCTTTCGTTGCTGCCCTCCGGCATCGTAACCGGCACGCTTTCGATCATCGGCAACGGCGTCGTGCTCGATCCCTGGGCTTTGCAGACAGAGATCGAGAAGCTTACCGCGCAGGGCGTGAGCATTCATGCCGAAAACTTTGCGATTGCCGACAATTGCCCGCTGATCCTGCCGCTCCACCGCGATCTCGATGGCTTGCGTGAAGCGGCGGCCGGCACCGGCAAGATCGGCACCACCGGGCGCGGCATCGGTCCCGCGTATGAAGACAAGGTCGGCCGCCGCGCGCTGCGCGTGTGCGATCTGGCGCACCTCGATGCGATGGATGCGCAGCTGGACCGGCTCTGCGCGCACCACGATGCCTTGCGCGCCGGCTTCGGTCAGCCCCCGGTCGACCGCGAGGCGCTGCTGGCCGAACTGCGCGAGATCGCGCCATTTGTGCTGCAATTCGCGCAACCGGTGTGGAAGCGCTTGAAAAAGGTGCGTAAAGCAGGAGCGCGCATCCTGTTCGAAGGCGCGCAAGGCGTGCTGCT
>CAIKKO010000254.1 GCA_903828025.1 uncultured Sphingomonadales bacterium | reverse complement strand
GCAGCACGCTCCGCTCCAGCATCCGGTGCAGCGTCAACCACAGCGTCGTTCATGCGATGAAAGCCCCCGGGCCTTGGCCCAAACCGGTCGGAATTGTTGAAGAACGGCCCGACCGGCGGGGCGCTTTAGCACTGCCATTTGCCCCCCGCAATGCCAACGCAGCAGGGCAGGCTGCAAGCAAGCCCGGCGCAGTTTCTTTCGTGTTTTCCGAAGCTTAGGGCGCGTCGGACGCGGCCGGCTGAGCAAGCCCCTCGGCCCCGCCCGTCTCGCCGCCAGCCCCGCCCTGCCCTTGCGCCGCGATCATCGAGTCGAGCCGCGCCAGCCGCGCTTCCAGATCGGCGCGATAGGGCGCGTCCGGCGGCGAACGCTCGAGCAATTGCGCCCAGAGCGCGCGAGCCTCAGCCAGCCGCCCGGTCTGCGCCAGCGCGAGCCCCATGAAGAACGGCGGGCCCGGATGATCGGGCGCGATATCGGCGGCCTTCTGGAACGCGAACTGCGCCGCCGGGGTGATCATCCCGTCGCTGTGGCCAACCAGCGCATTGCCGAGCGCGACCCACAAGTCCGCATCCTTGGGCGATTTGGCGAGGGCCGAGTGCAGCACTTCAGCCGCCGCGCCGAACTGGCCCTGCCGGGTCAGCGCATCGGCCAGCACCAGCCACGACTGGCCTTTGCCAAACGCCGCGCCCATCTGCTGACGCTCCTTGAGCAGCGCCGCGTCCGCCAGCTTGGCGTTTTCAGCCGCCGGATGCGGCGCACCCGCCTGCCCGGGATGGCCCTGCAGCGCATAGCCCGCGATGCCGAACAGCAAGGCCGCACCGGTGATTTCCCACCCGCTGCGCGGCAGTTTCAGCACGAACGCCATCACGCCAAACACGGCGGCGGCAATCAGGAGAATCAGCACCCAGGTCATGTCTTGCTCCCCCGACGGAACCGCCCGCGCAGCAGGAACGCCGCGACCAGAAGGATCAGCACCGGCGCGGCGAACAGCGGCCAGGTGATCGGCTTCACTTGCGGGGTATAGCTCACGTAATCGCCATAGCGCTCGATCAACCACTGGCGGATCGCCTCGGGGTCCTCACCCGCCGCGATGCGCGTGCGCACCTGATGGCGCATGTCACCCGCCATGGGCGCATCGGAATCGGCAATCGACTGGCTCTGGCACTTGAGGCAGCGCAAGGTTTCCATCAGCGCCTGCGCTTTGGCTTCCTGCTTGGGGTCGGGCAGCTGCTTGTAGGCATAGGGCGCGGGCGGGAGCAGGTCTTGCGCCGCCAAAGGCTGCAACGTCAGCTGCGCGAGAGCCATGAGTGCGAAAAGGGCGAGCAGCAGGGCGCGCATCATTCGGCTTCCGCCAGCTTGCGCAGGATCAGCGGCACGTCCTCGGCGCGGATATCGCCGATGTGCTGGTAGCGGATCACGCCCTTGCCATCGACCACGAACGTCTCGGGCACGCCGGACGAGCCGATGGCGAGCTGCACCTGGCTCAGATCATCCTTGCCAATCCGCGCGAAGGGATTGCCGTTCTGCGACAGAAAGCGCGCGACATCGTCCTTGCGGTCACGGATGGCGACACCGTCGATCTCGACGCCTTCTTTGGCGAGGGTCGCCAACTGCGGCGATTCCACCGCGCACGGCACGCACCAGCTGGCGAACACATTGAGCAGGCGCGGCTTGCCCTGCCGGAACACCGCCGTGGCAAGGCCCGGCCGCTCGTCAGTCGCGGGCGGCAGATCGAACGCGGGCAGCGGCTTGCCGATGAAGGCGCTCGCCACCTCGCGGTCGGCGGGCCAGTAGAGCCCCACGATCACGAGCGTGAGGAACGCGGCAAACAGGCCGAGCGGCAGCCAGCGCGCGATACCCGAGCTTTTGGGCGAAGTTTCAGGCCGGGCGCTCATCGGCCCTGCCTCGACCGGCGGAAGGCGATCTTGTCGATCGCCACCAGCCGCTTCACATCACGCGCCACGCGGCCGAGCAGCGCCAGCAAACCGCCGAGCGCGATCAGCGCGCCGCCGTACCAGATCATCGGCACGAACGGCTTCCACCAGAAGCGCATCTGCCAGCGCCCGTCCTGCCCCTCTTCGCCGAGCACGGCGTAGAGCTGGCCGTTCCAGCGCGTTTTCAGCGCGCTTTCGGTGCGGTTGCCCGGCGGGTTGGTGAAGGTGCGCGCCTGCGGGTGGAGAATAGTCGGCTCGCCGCCCGCATAGCTGGCCGCCACGGAGGCCTCCAGCGCGGTCCAGTTTGGCCCGGCGATGGGGTCGATGGCGGAGAGCGTTACCTTGAACGGGCCGACCTGCTGGCTGTCCCCCGGGTTCATCGCCGCGAGCTTCTCGGTGGAAAACGCACCCTCGCTCGCCATGCCGAACAGCGCGACGGCGATGCCGAAATGCGCGATGACCATGCCGTAAACCGGCAGCGGCGTGCGGCGCAGGTTGCGCCCGCGCAGCGGCATCAGCGCGGCGACTGCCAGCCCCGGCGCAACCGCAAGGCCAAGCGCGGGCAGCACGTTGATCGGCGCGAACAGCAGCTCGACGACCAGCAGCGCAGCGGCGGAAACCAGCGCTGGGATCGCAATCGGCCACGTGATCCGCGCAGCCTTGTCCTCGCGCCAACGCAGCAGCGGGCCGACCGCCATGATCAGGAACATCGGGATCGCAAAGACGGAGGACACCGGGTTGAAATAGGGCGGGCCGACCGAAACCTTCACGCCCATCGCCTCGGTCAGCAGCGGATAGAGCGTGCCGATCAGCACGATGCCCAAGATGCCGCAGAGCATCACGTTGTTGAACACGAGGCTCGATTCGCGGCTGAACACCGCAAAGCGCGCGCCCTCCGTCACCGTGCTGGCGCGCAAGGCAAACAGCGTCAGCGCGCCGCCGATATAGATCGCCAGCAAGGCCAGAATGAACGTGCCGCGTGTCGGATCGACCGCGAAAGCATGGACCGAAGTCAGAATGCCCGATCGCACGAGGAACGTGCCGACCATCGACATCGAAAACGCGATCACCCCCAGCATCACCGTCCAGGTGCGCAGCGCGTTGCGCGAGGCGAGCACGCTGCACGAATGGAGCAGCGCG
>CAIKKO010000253.1 GCA_903828025.1 uncultured Sphingomonadales bacterium | reverse complement strand
TCCAGCAGATCGAGCACTTCTTCACCCACTACAAGGACCTCGAGGCCGAAAAGTGGGTCCGCGTCGGCACCTGGGGCGGCGCGGAAGACGCGCGCAAGATCACGCTCGAAGCGATCGCGCGCGCGCAGGCTGCCAAGGACTGAGCGAAAACGGCAGCGTGGCCGGCGTCAGTCGCCTGCCACGCTGAGCCCGTCGATCCGCAGTGTCGGCACGTCGATGCCGCGATAAATTTCGAGATCGTCCGCCGCGACCAGCCGCGCGAACATGTCGAGCAGGTTCCCGGCCACGGTGAACTCGGCGATGGGCCCGGCAATCGCGCCGCCAACGATGCGGAAGCCCGATGCACCGCGGCTGTAATCGCCGGTCACGCCGTTGACGCCGTGGCCGATCAGCTCGGTCAGGTAGATCCCGTCGGCGATATCGGCCATCAGGCCCTCGCGGCTGACCGAGCCGGGCTGCAGCACCACGTTGGCCGCCGTCACATGCGGCGCGCCCGAACCCCCGCGTGAGGCATGGCCTGTCGGCACGGCATTGAGCTGGTGCGCGGCGGCGGAATCCATCAGCCAGCCAGTGAGCCGCCCCGCCTCGACCAGCGCGCGCGGCGCGGTTGCCAGCCCCTCGCCATCGAACGGGCGCGAGCGCGGCCCGCGCAGGCGCAGCGGATCATCGGTAATGGTGATGCCAGTGCCGAAGATCTGCGCGCCGTCCTTGTCCAGCAGGAAGCTGGCGCGGCGGGCGATGGATGCCCCCGAAATCGCGCCGAGCAGATGCCCGATCAACGAGCCGCCCACGCGCGGATCGAACACCACGCTGTAAGTCCCGCTCTTGACCCGGCCCGGATCGACCCGCGCCACCGCGCGCTCACCCGCTTCGCGGCCGATTTCGGCGGGCGAGAGCAAATCGGCGGCATGGCGCGCGCTGCGCCACGAATAGTCGCGCTGCATCGACGATCCGGTGCCTGCGAGCACGCTGGCGGACCGGCCATGGCTGGTGGCGGCATAACCGCCGCT
The DNA here is from genome assembly GCA_903828025.1 of uncultured Sphingomonadales bacterium. Lineage (GTDB taxonomy): Bacteria > Pseudomonadota > Alphaproteobacteria > Sphingomonadales > Sphingomonadaceae > Novosphingobium. Next base: position 9,836 of record CAIKKO010000253.1, on the reverse strand, counting down.
GAAGCCATGGCTGGTGGCGAGCGCGACCACGCCGCGCCCCGCGCTGGCGCTGCCGCCCTCGCTGTTGGTCACGCCGGGCACCGCGCGCGCAGCGTCCTCCGCCTCCTCGGCCATGCGGCGCAGAGCCAGCGGATCGGGTTCGACAGCATCCACCAGATCGAGCTCAGGCGGAGTGCTGCGCAGCAGCAGCCCATCGGGAGCGAGGCCGGCATATTTGTCGGCAGGGGCGGCGCGCGCCATGTCGACCGCGCGGCTGGCGAGTTCATCGAGCGCGCTGTCGCCCAGATCGGTCGAGCCGATCGAGGCGGACGCGCCGCCGACGAACACGCGCAGGCCCATATGTTCGGATTCGGAACGCTCGACATCTTCCAGCGCGCCGAGGCGCACCGAGACGGATTCAGAAGCATCGGCGAGATAAACGGCATCGCCGGCATCGGCGCCTGCACGCATCGCGCGTTCGATCAGCGCGTGGCAGCGCTCCTGAGCCTGGAGAGGGGTGAGCATCGAAGAAAAGGGCCTTTCGCGGGACGGGTCAGCGCTCGAAGGGCCGAGGCCCTGTGCGCGAGCGATCTAGCCTGCCCACGCGTTCCCGGCAATCAGGCCCGGACGATGGCTCAGCCCGGGTCAGCCCAGCGTGACCAGTGCGCGGAACACCGCAGCCAGCAGGAAGGGAAGGCCGATCGCAACCAGCCAGGTCGCCAGCTGATCGCGGCGAAAGGCACCGCGCAGCGCCGGATCGGCGGCACCGGCATCGTCCAGTGCTTCCCAGCGCTTCTCAAAATGGCGGAACATCGGGATCACCCCGGCGACCAGCACGACCAGCGCAATCATCGGCAGCATAGAGCCGCTCTCACCCTCAAGCGTGCGCAAGGTCACGAAAATCTGCAAGCTGGTGTAGACGAGCAGGCTGTAAGCAACGGTGTCGCTCATCCGCTTGCGCCAATCGAGACGATGGCCCGGTGTGCCCGCATCCTCGATCCGCAGATTCGCTGCATATGGTTCGCGCATCGGTTTATCCCCGCTTGTCTCTCCCGAAAGGGCAATAGACCATGCATTCCGGCTGGTTTCAAGCGCTGCAATATTACGCCCGTGCAGATTCGGTGCAGTCCGGCCACGCCATGCATAAATCCTGCCAGAATGCGCGCAGACAGGCTTTGCCCGCGCCGCGGACCCGGCTATGGCACCCATTGCATATGGAAGAGACTTCATCCGCCGAGACGGGCCTTGTCGATACGAACAGGGCGCAGGCTGGCCGCACTCTGGCCGAAAGCGCGCCCGAGTCCGACGCCGCGCGCGCGTTGCAGCGCGGCGGGCTCGAAGTCGTGTCGATTGCCAAGAGCTACGACAAGCGCGCGGTGCTCACTGACATCTCGCTGTCGGTCGGCAAGGGCGAAGTGCTCGGCCTGCTCGGGCCGAATGGCGCGGGCAAGACCACCTGCTTCTATTCGATCATGGGGCTGGTGCGGCCGGATTCGGGGCGCATCCTGCTCGACGGGGTCGATATCACTCGCCTGCCGATGTACCGCCGCGCGATCCTTGGCCTTGGCTACCTGCCGCAGGAAACCTCGATCTTCCGGGGCATGACGGTCGAGCAGAACATCGCGACCGTGCTCGAAATGGTCGAGCCCGACAAGGCCACCCGTGCGGCAGAGCTGGACCGGCTGCTCGACGAGTTCGGCCTTACCCGGCTGCGCGCCTCGCCCGCCATGGCGCTTTCTGGGGGCGAGCGGCGGCGCTGCGAGATCGCGCGCGCGCTCGCGGCCAATCCCTCGATCATCCTGCTCGACGAGCCGTTCGCGGGGATCGACCCGCTTTCGATCAGCGATATCCGCCACCTCGTGATCGATCTCAAGAATCGCGGCATCGGGGTGCTGATCACCGATCACAATGTGCGCGAGACACTCGATATCGTCGACCGTGCCTGCATCATCTATGGCGGTCAGGTGCTGTTTGCGGGCAGTCCCGAGGCGCTGGTGGCCGATCCGAACGTGCGGCGGCTCTATCTGGGCGAGGGGTTCACGCTGTGATCCGCCGCCGCTCGCTGGGATGATTCAGTAATGGCGCTGGGTCCGCGGCTCGACCTCCGCCAGAGCCAATCTCTCGTCATGACCCCGCAGCTCCAGCAGGCGATCAAGCTGCTGGCGCTCTCCAATCTGGAAATCGAGGCGTTCATCGGCGACGCGCTCGATGCCAATCCGCTGCTCGAACTGGGGGACGGGGTGCCCGACGGCGCGCCCGAGCCGGGGCTTGAGGCCGCTCCGGAAGAGCTGCGCCGCACCCATCTCGAAACCTCGCCGGTCGACCAGCTGGTCAGCGAGGGCCGCGCGGCGGATGACCGTCCGCTCGATATCGACGCCACCACGCTCGACCGCGACCGTGATACCGGTGACGGCGATGCGGGGGGGCGCACCGGAGCCGATTTCACCGACGGCCTCGGCGGCGATGCGGGCAGCGGCGGGGGCGGCGAAGGCCCCGATATCGACGAGCGTGGCGGTGCCTCCGAAACGCTTGCCGAGCACCTCCATGCCCAGATCGGCGCGGTCACCTCGGACCCCATGCTGCTGTTTGCCGCGCGCTGGCTGATCGACCAGATCGACGAGGCCGGGTATCTGGTCGTGGGGCTGGAGGAGGCCAGCGCCGCGCTTGGCCTGCCTCTGGCCACGACCACCGCGGCGCTGGCGCTCGTCCAGTCGCTCGATCCCACCGGCGTGGGTGCGAGCACGCGGTCCGAATGTCTCGCGCTGCAGGCGCGCGAGGCGGATCGCTACGATCCCTGCATGGCGCGCCTGATCGACAATCTGGAGCTGGTTGCGCGCGGCGAAATCGCCCGGCTCAAACGGCTGTGCCAGGTCGACGACGAAGACTTTGCCGACATGCTGCGCGAGTTGCGCGGCTATGATCCCAAGCCCGGACTGCGCTTCGGCAGCGGTCCGGCGGAGGCGGTCGTGCCCGATATCCTCGTGCGCGCGGTCATCGCGGAGGATGGCAGCCAAGGCTGGGACATCGCGCTCAATCCCGCCACGCTGCCGCGGCTGGTGGTCAATCGGCGCTACTATGTGGAAATGCGCCACGCCTGCATGGGCAAGGAGGCGAAGGCCTGGCTGGGCGAACGGCTGGCCGATGCCAACTGGCTGCTCAAAGCGCTCGACCAGCGGCAGAAAACCATCCTCAAAGTCGCGGCCGAGATCGTGAAGCAGCAGGAAGGCTTCTTTCAGGGCGGGGTCGCGCACCTCAAGCCGCTGACACTGCGCACGGTGGCCGAGGCGATTTCGATGCACGAATCCACCGTCAGCCGAGTCACCTCGAACAAATATCTGCATTGTGCGCGCGGCACGTTCGAGCTGAAGTACTTCTTCACCTCCGGGGTCGCATCATCCGATGGCGAAAGCGCGGTTTCGGCAGAGTCGGTCAAGGCTGCGATCCGCCAGCTGATCGAAGCCGAAGATGCCAAGTCGGTCCTCTCCGACGATGCCCTTGTCGATCTGCTGCGTGCGCGCGGCTTCGATCTCGCGCGGCGCACCGTGGCCAAGTACCGCGAGGCGATCGGCCTCGGCAGTTCGGTCCAGCGCCGCCGCCAGAAGGCGCTGGCCGGGGTGCGATAAGCTGGGGCATGATGACCATGCGGCGGACTAAGCCACGCGGACTGCGGGACCGGCGCCCTGTCACCAGACCGCAACCTTCAGGGTGTGGGGTTGGGCGATGCACTTATTGAACCGGCAGCGCTACTTTTCCTTGTTGATCGCGGCCATCCTGACAGGTGCAACGCATGCGGCGCACGCGGGTGAGGTTCCGCTCTATCGGCCCGCGCCTGCATGGGTTGTCCCCGCACCGCCCATCGCTGCCGCCGCGCCGGATACGGCCGGACGCAAGGGCGGGGCCGTGCTCCTGTTCGATCAGCAAGTGCGCATCGAACACGGCATGGTCCAGGCCTATACCGACCGGGCGGTGCGTGCCGACGCGCCCGAGGCGCTGGCCCCGCTTGGCACGATCAACGGGGTCTGGTCGCCCGACATGGGTGATCTCATTATCCATCGCGCGGTGATCCAGCGCGGCAACCAGACGATCGACCTCCTCGCCGGGGGGCGCAAGTTTACCGTGCTCCAGCGCGAGCAAGGCCTCGAACGGCGCGTGCTCGATGGCTCGCTCACTGCGACTTTGCCGGTCAGCGGATTGCAAGTCGGCGATATCCTGCGCTTCACGTTTTCGGTCACGCGGCAGGACAAGGCGCTGCGCGGCCACGCGCAGGACATGCGGCAGCCCACGGTTGCGCCCGCCCTCGTGCGCTACGGCCGGGTCCGAGTGAGCTGGCCGAAGGATGAGCCGGTGCAATGGAAGATCGGCCCCAGGGTGCCGGTGCCTGCCGGGGCGCTGCAACCGGAGGGGGCGGACATGGTGCTCACCCTGCCGCTGCCGCTGCCGAAACGCGATCCGGTGCCCGATGATGCGCCCTTGCGCTTCCGCCGCCCCGCGCTGCTGCAAGTCGGCGATTTTGCCGATTGGGCCGATGTTTCGCGAACCATGGCCCCGCTTTTCGCCACCGAGGGCACGATTGCTCCCGGCAGTCCGATTGCACGGGAAGTCGCCGCGATCATGGCGGCCTCGCCCGATCCGCGCGAGCGCGCGGCGCGGGCGCTGGAACTCGTCCAGTCGCGGATCAGCTACCTCCTGCTGGGCATGAACGGCGGCAACTATGTGCCGCAGACCCCGGCGGAAACCTGGGATCGGCGTTACGGCGATTGCAAGGCCAAGTCGGTGCTGCTGCTGGCCATGATGCGGGCCATGGGGATCGAGGCGGAGCCAGCGCTGGCCGCCCTGCGCGGCGGTGATGCCATCGCCGACAGCCTGCCCATCCCCGGGGCGTTCGATCATGTGCTGGTGCGCGCGGTGATCGGCGGGCGCGAACTCTGGCTCGATGGCACGGGCAGCGGCAGCCGTTTGGCCGATCTCGATGATGTGCCTGCGCTGTATTATGTGCTGCCATTGCGGCCGGGCGGGGCCGATCTCGAGCGGGTTGTGTGGCGGCGATCCGAGCGACCGGCCACGCGCGCCACGCTGGTGCTCGACCAGCGGGCGGGCATCGACCTGCCCACGCTGGTCGATGCCGCGATCGAGATCAAGGGCAGTGCGGGTGCGGCGCTGGCGCTCGTCGCCTCTCAGGCCGGGCCGGAAAAACAGGTCGAACTGGCCAAGGAAGCAGTCAAGCGCTTCTTCGATGAGTTCCGCATCACGCAGGGCCGGATCACCAGCGACCAGACCAGCGGGATCACCACGATCCGCGCGCAGGGCTTGCTCACCTCGCCCTGGCGTTTCGAGCGAGCGGGGGCCCGTCTGCCGCTCGATGTCGGGCGCAGCCTCGTGACGTTTGCGCCCAACCGCGCACGTCCGGCCTGGCGCGACATTCCCGTGGCGGTGGAAGGGCCGGGGTCGCTCGATCTGTCGGTCAAAGTGCGGCTGCCGGACGAAGGACGCGGCTACCGGATCGAGGGCGCAGCGGCGTTCGCCGGGCCGCTCGGCGGCATCGTCTATGATCGCAGCGCGGCGCTCGAAAACGGGCAGATACTGCTCCACATCCGCCGCGATGCACCTGCCGGGGCCGAGATCGCGGCCACCGATCTTGCGGCGGAAAAGGTGCGGGTCGCGAAGTACCGCGCCAATGTGCCGCTCGTGCGCGGCCCGGTCACGACGCACCGCTTCTGGGAGGATGATGCCCCCGGCCAGATGCAGGGCCGCGCCCGCTTCGCAGCGCTCGATGCAGCCTATGCCGCGGCCATTGCGCTCAAGCCCGATGATGCCGGGCCTTATGTCGAGCGGGCGCGCTTCCGCCGCGCGACCTTTGATCGCAGCGGGGCCTATGCCGATTTCGCCAAGGCCCTTGCGATCGAGCCGAGCGTTGCCATCTACCGCGACCGGATCGCGATGTTGATCGACGATGGCCGCCATGAGGACGCGCTCGCCGACGCGCTTGCAGCGCTCGATATTGATCCTGCCGACCGCGCCATCGCGGTTCAGCGCGCCACTCTCCTTGTCAAACTCGGCCGCAAGGACGAGGCGCTGGCCGTGCGGCAGGATGCGCTCGATGTCGCGGGCACTGATCGGCCAAAGGTCGTCGGCCTGTTCGCCGAAGTCCAGTCCGATGCGGGCGAGACGCGCGAGGCGCTGGCCGCGCTGGACGAGGCCATGCTGGCGCTGCCCGGCAATCCTGATCTGCTCAACCAGCGTTGCTGGATCAAGGCCACGCGAGTGATCGACCTTGAAGACGCGCTCAAGGACTGCACACGCTCGATCGAGCTTGCCAACCTGCCTGCCGCGCCGCTCGATTCGCGCGGGATGGTCTATTATCGGATGGGCCGGATGGATGAGGCGCTTGCCGATTTCGAAGCGGCGCTCGAAGCCGCGCCCGGCCAACCGGGCAGCCTGTTCATGCGCGGCGTGATCCGCGCCGCGCAAGGCCAGAAGGACAAGGCCCGCGCCGATATTGCCGGGGCCCGGCGGCTCTCGCCCGGGATCGACCGGCAATATGGCGAATGGGGGATCAAGGCGGCGTTTTAGGCCTGCCTGATACTACTTCGGCCGTTCCGCCAGCATATGCTGGATCATGCCCTGCAGGTTGGCATCATAGCGCGCGAGGATCGTGTGGTCCTCGGCGGTTTGCCAATGGGTGACGAGTTCGCGCCCGTTCCACCAGTGCAGCGCATAGGCGGGCGGATCGGCCACGATCAGCGGGCGCTGGTCGGGCTGATCGGGGTCGATGGGCCTGAGGTCGAGCGCGACTTGCGGCGCGGTCGAGGGGCAGGTGGCGACGACAAGGTCTTCCCAATGCGTGGTGATCGCGCGGTGGATATGGCCGCAGATCAGCCCGATCACATTGGTGCGCCCGCGCAGGCATTCCGCCAGCCGCATGGTCCAGGGTTCGGCGGGATCGGTGTTCATCCACGCGATACCCACCTCGATCGGCGGGTGATGCTGCACGATCAGCGTCCGGCGACCCGGCTCGGCATCGAGCTGCGCTGTTAGCCAGGCGGCCCGCGCCTCACAGAATGCGCCGCCGTGGCGGCCTTCCTCCAGCGTATCGAGCACCAGAATGCGCATTGCCGGGGTGTCGATGGCGTATTGCAGGAACCCGCCATCGAACGCCACGTCGGGGAACACTTCGGCAAAGGTCGCGCGCTCGTCATGGTTGCCCAGCGCGTAGTAGACCGGGAACGGCAGACCGGAGAGCGCTTCGCCCAGCCGTTCGTAGCTCGCGCGGTCGCCGCGGTCGATCAGATCGCCGGTGGCGAGCAGCATGTCCGGGCGCGGCACCATCGCGACCAGTTCCGCCACGACCCGGTCGAGCCGCTGGCGATTGAACTCGCCCGGGCTGTCAGGCTCGAAGCCCAGGTGGATATCGGTGATCTGCGCGATCAGCATGCGGCGCTCCCGTCCGCCGCTAGCGCAGCATCGGCGGATGGCGCGGCCGGTCCAAAACCATCGTCAGCAGGGCCGGGCCCTTGCGTTTGTCGGCCGGTTTCCACGGTGCGCCACTGTCCATGTGGTATTCGTGGCACATTGCGCAGCCCGATGCGACAGGTTCTTTAACCTTAGCGGCGGCCAGCTTCGCGCCGCTCTCGCCCACATGGCACGAACGGCAGCCGCCGGCCCCGTCGATGCCGGGGACCAGCACGGTATCGGCGTCGTTCGAGGTGGCCGCTTTGACATGGCAGGTCACGCATTCAGACTTGCGGTGGTCCTTGTGATCGAACCAGCCCTTGCCGTAATAGCGCCCGTTCTGCGCGACTTTCTGCACGGTGAAGCCCGCCGTCGCCGCGCTGCCGCCCCGGCTCACGGTATGGCAATCATAGCACATGCCGCCTTTGCTGAAGACTTGCGCCACCGCCTGATCGGCCTGCATCGGATAGAAATGCACCGCGCGGGCATAGTCCGCTGCCGTTTCCTTCTGTGCGGCAGTGCCGGGAATACGGCGGGCGAGGCCCGAAAGGCTGTCCGGACGCGGCGGCATCCCGCCCCGGAACGCGGCGCGCAGATCGGCAACGACTTGTTCGGGCTGGCCATGGCGCAAAGTGCGGAACGTGCCGCCGATCTCGTCAAACGTCAGCGCGTGGCACGATTGGCAGGCCTTTTCCATCTCGACCGGCTTGAACCGCGCGCCGCCCGCTTCGGTCTGGTGGCAATCCTGACAGCCGAGCCCGTCGCCTGCCGCAAACTGACCGGCGCGGCGGCGCACCATCTGCGCGACGCCGTTGGTTTTCGAGAGATGCTGCGCGTGGGTGAACTTGAGGCCAGTGCTTTCCTTCATGCCGTCCTGCCACACGGCGCGCTGGAACAGCGGCTTGCCGTCCCCGCCGAGCCCGGCCGCCAGCATGGGCCGGAACTGGGGATGGGCCGTCCCGAAATCGGCGGCGTCGGCGATCTTCGTGTCGGGCAAGCGCGTTTTCAATCCATCATGGCAGGCGGTGCAGAATTGCTGCTGAGTCGCAGGCATAGCACCCGCGCCCTCATGCTCGGTGTGACAATCGACACACCTGCCGGCAGGTTTGTTGAATGCGGTGGCAACCGCGCGCTGGAACCCGCCGAAACCGCCGGGCTCACCACGCGCTTTCAGCAGCCGGGCGCTGTCGGCGACATGCTGGTGCGCATCCTGCTGGTGGCAGGTCAGGCAGGCGTTGTCGCGCACCGCAACGAACGGCTGGACGTGGCAGGCCTGGCAATCGTGCCCAAGATTCTTGTGCGCGATGCTGAGATTGCCAGAAGACCACGCGGTATCCCCGTGGATGCCCGCGGGCCGCCGCGCATCCTTGTGCAGGGCGAGCGGCTGATACGTCGCCCAAGACCAGATCGGCACTGCAAGGAAAGCGATGAGTATCAACGTGGCAAAGACCCACGCCGAGATCCGCTTACCCGGCAGCAGCTTTTTCAGCGTGTAGGCACTGCCGAGATCGATGGCTTCGGCGCTTTCGGAAACGGCCTCGACCCGGCGCACGGTAAAGGCCGGAAGACCGCTCTCCGCCTCGCGCGCCAGCGTAATGCGGTGCCCGCCGAAGGCGAGTTCGGCGCCGGTCGTGATTTCCAGTTCGGCCCGATTGGTGCTGCGGCCATTGACGGTGAACGGTTGGTCGCCGATTGATTCGATCAGCAAGGTATCGGCATCGCGTACGGTAACGCGTGCATGGCACGGATCGACGGCGAGGTCGGGCAAGTGGATGCCGCAGGCCCCTTCGCGGCCGATAACAAGGTCATCGGCCGAGATGACTGCGCGGCGGATGATTTCCGCACCGCTCGATTTGAGCGCGATCTGGCGAACAACAAAGCTCATCGGCGCGCTCACCAGTAGAAGAACACGCTGACAATGTGCGCGCACAGCGCAGCAATCAGCGCGACGGTCATCGGAACATGAACATAGAGCCAGGCCTGCAGCCAGCCCTTGAGCCGGAGGTGCCGCCGCATCCGCGCCAGCATGGCCTCCTTGCGGGTGAGCAGCGCATCGACTTTGTCGAGCGGATCATCGGCAAGGCGCGGCCGATGTGCGCGCAGCCGGCGCAACTCGGCAGCGGCATGGCGGGTCTCATCGTTCGGGTAGTGCCCTGAGAGGCGGTTCACGACCGAGCCGGTGAACGGGTCCTGCTCTAGACTGCGGCCCACAAGACCCGCGCATTGCGGATCAAGCGGCTGCGCGGCATCATGCAGCTGCCTGTCGAGCGAGCGCAGTGCCTCGATCATCTGTTTTTCGGTGATCGCGCCTTCCGCGTCATAGCGGTTGGCCGAAAGCGCGCGTGGGAGGGTGGTATAGGCTGCCACGCCGAAGATGCCCGACACGATCACGATCATCATCAGGGCCC
>CAIKKO010000252.1 GCA_903828025.1 uncultured Sphingomonadales bacterium | reverse complement strand
GGGCTCCGCCGGGCCGGTGAGCGCGCGGCCCTGCCGCCGCTCGAGCGCATAGGCCACACCGTTCTGATACGAAGCTTCGGCTTGCGCGAGGCCCTGCAGCCCCACACCAAGCCGCGCCGCGTTCATCATGATGAACATCGCGGCGAGGCCCTTGCACTCCTCGCCCACCAGCCAGCCGGTTGCGCCGTCGTAGTTCATCACGCAGGTCGCGTTGCCGTGGATGCCCATCTTGTGCTCGATCGCGCCGACCGAAACGGCATTGCGCGCGCCCAGCGTGCCATCCTCGTTCACAAGGAACTTGGGCACGATGAACAGCGAGATGCCCTTGCTCGATTCGGGCGCACCCGGCGTCTTGGCGAGGACGAGGTGGATGATGTTCTCGACCAGATCGTTGTCACCGGCTGAAATGAAGATCTTGGTGCCGCTGATCGTATAGCTGCCATCCGCCTGCGGCTCGGCGCGCGTGCGGATGAGGCCGAGATCGGTGCCGCAATGCGGCTCGGTGAGGTTCATCGTGCCGAGCCAGTGGCCGCTCACCATCTTGGGCAGATAGCGCGCCTGCTGCTCGGGCGACCCTTTCGAGACCAGCGCCGAAATCGCCCCGTTGGCGAGCCCCGGATACATCGCGAAGGCCTGGTTGGCGCTGGCGAGGTATTCCTCCATCATGAAGCCCATGACATGCGGCAGCCCCTGCCCGCCCAGCGCCTCGGGCGCAGCGAGCGTGCCCCAGCCCGCCTCGATGTAGCGGGCATAGGCCTCCTTGAAGCCCTTGGGCGTGGTGACGCTGCCATCGGGATGGCGGGTGCAGCCCTCCTGATCGCCCGAAAGGTTGAGCGGGGCGATCACTTCGCTGACGAAGCGCCCGGCTTCCTCGATCACGCTGTCCGTGAGATCGCGCGTGGCCGCCTCGAAGCCCGGCAAATGACCATAGCTCTCAAGCTTGATCAGCTCGTTGACAACGAAACGGGTGTCGCGGGTCGGCGCCTGGAAAACGGGCATCTGTCGGATCCTCTCGGAATTATGCGCTGGCAGGTCTTTGCCCGCCCTGCTCGTCGCGTTCAACCAGCAGCGCAACGAAGCTGGTCAGCTCGGCGATCGTCGCGGCAATATCGGCCTGCTGCTGCCGGAGGTTGTCGATCCGCTCGCGGCACTTGTCGATCGTGACGCGGCGCTGCCTGGCCCGGCCGTCGCCCAGATCATAGAGGTCGATCATGTCGCGGATTTCTGAAAGGCTGAAGCCGACGTTCTTGGCGCGCATGATCCACGCAAGCCGCGCCCGGTCGCGCTTGCTGTAAATACGTGAGAGGCCCGAGCGAGTCGGGGCGATCAGGCCTTCGTCCTCATAGAAACGCAGCGCCCGCGCGGTGACGCCGAATTCAGCCGAGAGATCGGAAATGGTGAACTGCTCGCGTGCCAGCGCATCGGGCTGGTGCAAGTGCCCGGTGTGATCGCCGCTGCCAGCCGGCCCGACGCGGCGCACAGGTGCGGATGCCGATGCCGGTGCCGATGCCGATGCCGATGCCGTTACCGGTGCAGCAGAAGCCTGAATCGTGGAAGCGGGGCGCGATGACATGCCCCCGAATTAACTGCCCTTTACGTAAGCGTCAATCTTGGATGCGTTCCAGCGCCCCGTCCGCCGTCAGCCGCCGGTAAAAACAGCTGGGCGCGAGCGTGTGGCAAGCCGGCCCCGCCGGTTCGACCCGCAGTTCCAGCGCATCCTGATCGCAGTCCACGCGGATCTCGATCACCTTGAGCACGTGGCCCGAGCTTTCGCCCTTCATCCACAGCCGCCCGCGTGAACGCGAATGGAAGTGCGCGAGGCCGGTGGCGCGAGTCTGCGCGATCGCCTCGGCATCCATATGCGCCACCATCAGCAGCCGGTTGCTGACGGAATCGAGCACGACTGCGGTCACCAGCCCGGCGCTGTCGAAGCGCGGCATGAACGCCGCGCCCTGCTCGCGCGCTTCGGTTTCGGGAGAATGCGTGGAAATGGCAGGTCTCTTTCGCAAAATGACGCCGGGTTGCGCCGATTTGTTGCAGGATAACCACATGCCCCGGCCAAAATCCATGGGCCAATCACATGAGGCTTTCCCCCTGCCCCGCGATGCACGAAGACACACTCGTGGTTTGAGGGAACCGCAACCGCAGCGGCCGCAAGGTCCGGCGGAACCGGCAAAGTCCGGGATTGGTCAGAGTTCAGGGTAAAACATGGGGCCGGAAGGCGGCGCTGATCCCGTAAACAATGCGGACGGCGCAGCCAACGGGAAAAAAGAGATTTGGGCAGAAGCCTGCATCCGTAGCACATGGCAGTCAGGGGGCTGCTGCTCACGCGATGCGCTTTCAACCATCCACTATCGTCACGGGAACGCCCGGGGTTAACGCTCCGGGCGTCTCGCGTTTCAGGGCCTGCGATTGGGCCGCAAGCGGTGTAGCGCCGCGTCCTGCATGATCCAGCGCCTCATCCAGCACCCGCGCAAAACACGCGATCCGCACCCGCACCGCTCCCGCCTTGCGCAGCGCGCTGATGCAAGCGTCCGTCGTCGCGCCGCTGGTCATGACATCGTCGATCAGCAGCACGCTCGCGCCCTTGAGCCGCGCCGCCCAGCCGGGGTGCGGGGTGATCGCACCGCGCAGCACTTCGGCGCGCGCGCGCTTGCCCAGTCCGCCCAATGTCGGCGTGCGGCGCGTGCGGACCAGCGCATCGACCACCAGCGGCTGGCCGGTGGTGCGGGCAATCCGCGCGGCCAGCAGCGCCGACTGGTTGAACCCCCGCTCCCACAGCCGCCAGCGGTGCAGCGGTACGGGCACGACCAGCCATTCGCCGTCCAGCTCCGGCAAGCGCTGCACCATGAGCCGCGCGAGCAGACCGGCCAGCGCAATCCGCTTGCCCCGCTTGAACGCCAGCACGAGCTGGCGTGAGGCATCGTTGTAGAGCGTCGCCGCGGCGATCCCGGCGTGGCGCGGCGGGCTTTGCAGGCAAGGCGCGCACAGCGCCTCGCCCTCGCGCACCAGACTATCGGGTAGCGGGCGCTGGCAGGCACTGCACGCCGGTTCGCCCGGCACGGCCAGTTGCATCCAGCACGCGGCGCACAGCCCGCCCTGCTGCGCCAGCGCGTCGCCGCAGAGCGGGCAGCGCGGCGGAAACACCAGATCAATCAGCGGAGCCAGAAGCGCGGGTTTCGCCATGGCGCTTGTTGTCCGCCCGCGCCGCCCGATTGGCAAGAGGGGCTTGGCATTGGCCGCGCCGCGCGGCAGGGGCGGTTGCCATGGCCAGCCTTGCTCCCCCGACGATCTTTTCCCCCACCCGCCGCCTTGCGCAGCGCCAGCGCATGCGCGCGCTGCAGCGCCGCCCCGATGCCGCGCGCTATCTGGCGGAGGACATGGCCGAGGACGTGCTCGACCGCCTCGCCTTCCTGCGCCACGAACCCCGGCGCGCGCTGCTGGTGGGCGATGGCGGCGGCCTGCTGAGCGAGGCGCTGACGGCGCGCGGCTGCGCTGTCGTGTGCGCCGATCCCGCACCGCTGGTGGGCGAACTGCTGCTGGATGAGGAGCAGCCCTGGCCCGATGCGGCGGGGTTCGATCTGATCGCCCACCTCGGCACACTCGGCACGGTCAACGATCTGCCCGGCGCGCTCGTCCATATCCGCCGCGCGCTCGCGCCTGAGGGTCTTGCCATCATGAGCTGGTGCGGCGCGGGCAGCGTCCCTGCCCTGCGCGCGCTGATGGTCGCCGCCGATGGTGATCGCCCCGCCGCGCGCATCCACCCGCAAGTCGATGTCCGCGCGGGCGGCGATCTGCTGCAGCGCTGCGGTTTTGCCGAGCCGATGAGCGACAGCCGCATGCTCGATGTGCGCTATGGCAGCCTTGCCCGATTGCTCGAGGATCTGCGCGCGCAAGGCCTATCCAGCTGCCTCGCCCGCCCCGGACCGCCGCTGGGCAAAGCCGGCTGGGCCCGCGCGCAGGCCGCCTTTGCCGACGCGGCAGACGCAGACGGCCGCGTGACCGAGCGGTTCGCCATCCTGACGCTCAGCGGCTGGGCCAAACCCCTGCGCGCGCCGAAGTTCTAGAGCTTCACCCCAAAGCCGCCTGCGCCGCTGCCAGCCGTGCGATGGGCACGCGGTAGGGGCTGGCGGAAACGTAATCGAGCCCGATCTTCTCACAAAAGGCAATCGAGGCCGGGTCGCCGCCGTGTTCGCCGCAGATGCCGAGCTTGATATCGGGCCGGGTCTCACGCCCGCGCACCGCCGCCATTTCGACGAGCTGGCCGACGCCTTCGATATCGAGGCTGACGAACGGGTCGCGCGGATAGATCCCCTGTTCGACATAGGGCCCGAGGAAGCGCGCGGCATCATCGCGAGAAACGCCCAGAGTTGTCTGCGTCAAGTCATTGGTGCCGAACGAGAAGAACGTCGCCTCCTCGGCGATTTCGCCCGCCATCAGCGCGGCGCGCGGCAGCTCGATCATCGTGCCGACGAGGTAGTCGAGGCGGCGGCCCTTCTCGGCAAACACCGCCTCGGCCGCGCGGTCCACCAGCGCGCGCAGGATCTGCAACTCGCGCTTGGTGGCCACCAGCGGGATCATCACTTCGGGCACAGGGGCCGCGCCGGACTTTTCCGCGACATCGCAGGCCGCCTCGAAGATTGCGCGGGCCTGCATCTCGTAAATCTCGGGGAACGTGATGCCAAGGCGGCAGCCGCGATGGCCGAGCATCGGGTTGAATTCGTGCAGTTCGCCCGCGCGCCGCTTGAGGTGATCGACGCCAAGGCCGGTCGCTTCGGAGAGCTCGGCGAATTCGGCGTCGCCATGCGGCAGGAATTCGTGGAGCGGCGGATCGAGCAGCCGGATCGTGACCGGGAGCCCGGCCATGACGTCGAAAATCGCGGTGAAATCGGCGCGCTGTTCGGGCAGCAGCGCATCGAGTGCGCGGCGGCGCGTGGTCTCATCCTCAGCCAGAATCATCTGGCGCACCAACGAGATACGCCCCGCATCGAAGAACATGTGTTCGGTTCGGCACAGGCCCACGCCTTCCGCGCCGAACTGACGCGCGACCTGGCAATCGAGCGGAGTCTCGGCGTTCGCGCGCACTTTCATGCGGCGGTGCTGATCGGCCCAGCCCATCAGCACCGCGAAATCGCCGACCAGTTCGGGCTCGACCATCGCCACTTCGCCGAGCATAACTTCGCCGTTCGAGCCATCGAGCGTGATGACGTCACCCTCCTTGATCTCACGGTTGCCCATCCGCGCAGTGCGGCTGACCATGTCGATCGAGAGGCCCGAGGCGCCCGAGACACAAGGACGCCCCATGCCGCGCGCCACCACCGCCGCGTGGCTGGTCATGCCGCCGCGCGCGGTGAGCACGCCCTTGGCGGCGTGCATGCCGTGGATGTCTTCGGGGCTCGTCTCGACGCGCACGAGGATCACGTTCTCGCCCATCTGCGCGCGGTGTTCGGCCGAATCGGCATCGAACACCACCATGCCGGTGGCCGCGCCGGGCGAGGCAGGCAGGCCCCGCGTCAGCACATCGCGCGGCGCCTTGGGATCGAGCGTGGGGTGGAGCAGCTGGTCGAGCGCCATCGGGTCGATCCGGCGCACGGCCGTCGCCTCGTCGATCAGGCCTTCGCTGGCCATATCGACCGCCATCTTGAGCGCGGCCTTGGCGGTGCGCTTGCCCGAGCGGGTCTGCAGCATCCACAGCTTGCCCTGCTCGACGGTGAACTCGATGTCCTGCATGTCCTTGTAATGCAGTTCGAGCAGATCGAACACGCGCGCCAGCTCGCCATAAGCGCCGGGCATCGCCTCTTCCATCGAGAGCGGCTTCGCCCCTACCCGCTCACGTGCGGCCTTGGTGAGATATTGCGGGGTGCGGATGCCGGCCACGACATCCTCGCCTTGCGCATTGACCAGCCATTCGCCGTAGTAGGCGCGCTCGCCGGTCGCGGGATCGCGGGTGAACGCGACACCGGTGGCCGAAGTTTCGCCCATGTTGCCGAAGACCATCGCCTGCACGTTGACCGCGGTGCCCCAGTCATGCGGGATCGCGTTGAGGCGGCGGTAGACTTTGGCGCGGTCCGATTCCCACGATTCGAACACCGCGCCGATCGCGCCCCACAGCTGTTCGTGCACATCCTGCGGGAATGGGCGGCCAAGGTCTTCCTCGACAATCGCCTGATACTGCGCGACGAGCGCCTGCCAATGCTCGGCTCCCATCTCCACATCCGCGAAGAAGCCATTGTCCTCCTTGGTGATTTCCAAGGCATCTTCAAAGCGGTGATGATCGAGGCCGAGCACCACGTCCGAATACATCTGGATAAAGCGGCGGTAGCTGTCCCACGCGAAGCGCGGATCGCCTGACCCTGCGGCAAGGCCTTGAACGGTCACGTCATTGAGCCCGAGATTGAGCACGGTGTCCATCATGCCGGGCATCGAAACGCGCGCACCCGAGCGGACCGAGACCAGCAGCGGATTGGCCGGATCGCCGAAGCTGCGCCCGGTGGCCGCCTCGACATGCGCGATGCCCTGCGCGACACTGGCGCGCAGCGCGTCGTCGAACGTCTTGCCCGCGGCGTTGTAGGCCGTGCAGACTTCGGTGCTGATGGTGAAGCCCGGAGGCACGGGCAAGCCGATGCCCGCCATTTCGGCGAGGTTTGCGCCCTTGCCGCCAGTGATCGTCTTGTCGCGCGAACGCGGATCGGCGTTGGTGGCCCCGCCTCCGAAGTGGAATACGTATGCGCTCATGCCGCCAACGAAGCTCCCTGCCTTTGTCATTTTCTCCGGGTTTATCCCGGATTCGCGCAGCGCTTTAGCCTTCGATGCGCGAAAAGTCCGCTACTTTGTGCACTGCAGCACGAAACCGGTCAAGCAGGCCGAGCCGAGCTGCCCGTTTTGCCGGATCGGCATCGTTGACGGTGACAGCCTCGAAGAACGCGTCGATGGGGGCACGTAAGCTGGCGAGCGCGGCCATGGCGGCGGTGAAGTCCTCCGCCGCAACCGCCGATTCGGCTTGCGGTTCGGCCGCATCGAGCGCGGCGATGAGCGCGGCTTCGGCGGGTTCACGGGTGTAACCTTCAAGCCCCTCCCCTTCAGGGGAGGGGTTGGGGTGGGGGCTATCCGGCAGGCGCGGCGCTTGGGGAGAGCCCCCACCCCCAGCCCCTCCCCTGAAGGGGAGGGGTGCAAAACCCTCCTTCTTGAGGATATTGGCGGTGCGCTTGTAGCCGGCGAGGAGGTTTGTACCGTCCTCGGTGGCGGTGAAGGCCTGCAGCGCATGGACGCGGGCGAGCAGACGGACGAGATCGTCCTCGTCCCCGAGCGCGAACACCGCGTCGATCAGGTCGTGCCGGACACCGGCTTCGCGTTGTTGGACCTTGAGACGGTCGGCGAAGAAGGCGAGCAGATCGTTACCAACTGGGACCACGACCTGATCGTAGAACGGTCCGGCTTGGGTCGCTCGGTGTTGCTGACTAATCACACGAAGTGTCTGAGCGGTCTCTTCATCAAACGCGATGCCGGCAAGACTAAGATGGCTGAGTCCTGCCTCAAGCGCGGCGCCATCCGCACGGGCAGTCCCGGCAGCAACGACCAACGCAATTATGAAGCCAATTGGCAGAGACAGGTTGAGCCGGGTACCCGTCACTTCGAGCATCCGAAACACCCCAAGCGCCGCGCGGCGCAGCGCGAAAGGATCACGCGAGCCGGTCGGCTTTTCATTGATCAGGAAGAAACCCGCGAGCGTATCCAGCTTATCCGCCAGCGCGACGGCGACTGTCACCGGCGCGGTGGGCACATCATCGCCCTGCCCGACTGGCTTGTAGTGATCGCGGATCGCGTCGGCGACGGCATCCGGCAGGCCTTCGGCGCGGGCGTAGTAGCCGCCCATCAGGCCTTGCAGCTCGGGGAATTCGCCGACCATTTCGGTGACGAGATCGGCCTTGCAGAGGCGGGCAGCAAGCCCGGCCTGGGCTGCGAGTTCCTCCCCCGGCGGGGGAGGGGGACCACCCGCAGGGTGGTGGAGGGGCACGGTCGGTGAAGCGCTATCGTCGGCGTCGGGCTCGGCCGGAACCTGCCTCTCCACCAGCTGCGCTGGTTCCCCTCCCCGGTTCGGGGAGGAACTTACAATGCCCTCTTCCACCAGCCAGCGGGCCAGCTTGGCGACGCGGTCGACTTTGTCGGCAACGCTGCCCAGCTTTTCGTGGAAGGTGATGCGCGCAAGTTTCTCGGCCTGCACCGCCAGCGGCGTCTTGCGGTCCTGCTCCCAGAAGAAGCGCGCGTCTGACAGGCGCGCGGCGAGGACCTTGCGGTTGCCCGCAACGATCACCGCGCCGCCATCGGTCGCTGCGATGTTCGCGGTGCAGACGAAGGCGTTGGCGAGCTTTCCGGCAGCATCCCGGCAAATGAAATACTTCTGGTTCACGCGCGCCGTCAGCTGGATGACTTCGGGCGGGACTTCGAGGAACGCCTCGTCGAAGCGGCCCAGCAGCGGCACGGGCCATTCGGTGAGGCCCGCGTTTTCGATGACGAGGCCTGCGTCCTCGACCAGCACGAGGCCGGCGTCGGCGGCGGCTTTGCGCGCGCCGTCGCGCACCAGCCCCTCGCGCTCAGCGTGATCGACGATGACGTGGGCGGCGCGCAGCTTGGGGGCGTAGTCGTCAGCGCTGGTGATTTCGATGTCGCCGCTGTGGTGGAAGCGGTGGCCCATCGTGGTGCGGCCCGAGCGAACATCGCCGATTGCGCATTCGACCAGCGTCTCGCCCAGCAGCGCGACGATGGCCGAGAGCGGGCGCACCCAGCGCTGCGAATCCGGCGCGAGGCTGGCCGCGCCCCAGCGCTGCGATTTGGGCCAGGGGAAGGCGCGGATGATGGCGGGGATCGCCTCGGCCAGCACGTCAGCCGCCGGGCGGCCGGGCTTTTCAACGACCGCGAACCACACGCCGTCGCGCTCGGTCAGTTGGTCCTTGGTCAGCCCGGTCTTGCGCAGAAAGCCTTCGAGCGCCTGTTCGGGCGCGGACGTGCGCGGGCCTTTGGTTTCCTCGTGCACCGCTTCGGTGGCCAGCGGCAGATCGCGCGCGATCAGCGCAAGGCGGCGCGGGGTGGACCAGACGGTGACGTCACCCACGGCGAGGCCAGCGGCCTGCATCTCGCGGCGAAACAGCTTTTCCAGATCGGCGCGCGCGCCGGCCTGCATCCGCGCCGGGATTTCTTCCGAGCGCAGTTCGAGCAGGAAATCAGCGCTAGTGGTCATTGGGCTCATGCCGTCCACCCCGGAAACTGAACTTCCCATTCCGGGCGGAAGCGCTCCATGTACGCCTCGCACGAGCCGCGCGCCAGATCGCGCACCCGGCCCATGTAGCTCGCGCGTTCCTGCACCGAGATCACGCCGCGCGCTTGCAGCAGGTTGAACAGATGGCTCGCCTCGATCGCCTGCTCATAGGCGGCGATGGGGACTTTGGCCTCCAGCGCCTTGTGGCATTCGGCCTCGGCGCGGCGGAACCCTTCGAACAGGGTGTCGGTATCCGCCACCTCGAAGTTCCACTTCGACATCTGGCGCTCGTTTTCAAGGAACACCTCGCCGTAGGTCACGCCCGCCGCATTGAACTTGAGATCATAAACGTTGTCGACGTTCTGGATATACATCGCGAGGCGTTCGAGCCCGTAGGTCAGCTCGCCCGCGACCGGCTTGCAATCGAACCCGCCCATCTGCTGGAAATAGGTGAACTGCGAGACTTCCATGCCGTCGCACCACACTTCCCAGCCCAGCCCCCATGCGCCGAGCGTGGGCGATTCCCAGTCGTCCTCGACAAAGCGGATATCGTGGAGCAGCGGGTCGATGCCGATGGCGAACAGGCTGCCAAGATAGAGCGCCTGAAAGTCCGCCGGGCTCGGCTTCATGAT
>CAIKKO010000251.1 GCA_903828025.1 uncultured Sphingomonadales bacterium | reverse complement strand
GCTCTACGAAGGCGACATCGAGGACGGCGCGCTGCTCGCACGCATTTTTGCCGAGCAGCAGATCGGCGCGGTGATGCATTTTGCCGGCTCGATCATCGTGCCCGAATCGGTCGAGAACCCGCTGAAATACTATCACAACAACACCGCCAAGAGCCGTGCGCTGATCGCGGCGGCGGTGGACGGCGGCGTCAAGCACTTCATCTTCTCCTCGACGGCGGCGACCTACGGCATCCCCGAAGTCTCGCCCGTGACCGAGGACAGCCCGAAGCTGCCGATCAATCCCTATGGCATGTCGAAGCTGATGACCGAGACGATGCTGGCGGATACGGCGCGCGCGCACCCGCTCAACTATTGCGCGCTGCGTTATTTCAACGTCGCGGGGGCGGACCCTGAGGCGCGCACCGGGCAATCGACGGCGGGGGCGACGCACCTGATCAAAGTCGCGGTCGAGGCGGCGCTGGGCAAGCGCAGCCATGTCGGCGTGTTCGGCACCGATTTCGCAACGCCCGACGGCACGGGCGTGCGCGATTACATTCACGTCTCGGACCTTGCGGCGGCGCATGTGCTGGCGCTGGAAGCGCTGATCGGGGAACCCGAGCGCTCGCTGACCATGAACTGCGGCTATGGGCAGGGCTTCTCGGTGCTCGAAGTGCTCGATGCGGTGGACCGGGTGACCAACATGACCATCGAGCGCCGGCTGGAAGGCCGCCGCGCGGGTGATCCCGATTCGCTGATTTCGGACAACCGCCGGATCAAGGCGACCTTGCCGTGGGTGCCGCGCTTCGCCAATCTCGATGTGATCGTGCAGCATGCGCTGGCCTGGGAGCGCAAACTGACCGAGATCCGTGCGGAAGGTTGACTTTCTTTTCCCTCACGCATAACCGCCGCGTTCAATTTTCAGCCCGGTCAGCTTCGGGCAAAGGGATTCGCCATGAAGATTCGCAACAGCCTGAAGTCGCTCAAGGATCGCCACCGGGACAACCGCGTGATCCGTCGCCGCGGCCGCACGTATGTCATCAACAAGACCCAGAAGCGCTTCAAGGCGCGCCAGGGCTGATTTCGCGCCCCCGTTGCGGCGGGGGTCTCGCGTGATCGCACGGTCTTGAACCGGCAGGAGGCCCCCGCATTTGCGGGTGCGCTTTTGTTTGTGGCGCAGACGTTCGCGAGGGACCGGATATGGCGGCAGAAGTGGACGCAGTGGTCTGGGATATCGGCCATGTGCTGGTGCAATGGTCGATCCGCAGCCTCTATGAAAAGCTGATCGACGATCCGGCGGAGCTCGACTGGTTCCTTGCCAACGTCGCCACCGTGCCGTGGCATTTCCGGCATGACGCGGGGGAGCCACTGGCCGATCTGATCGCCGAGAAAGTCGCCGCGTTTCCGGAACACCGCGCGCTGATCGAGGCGTATGGCCCGCGCTGGCTGGAGACGATTCCGGGGCCGATCGAAGGCACCCCCGCGCTGGTTCAGGCGCTCGCCGCAAAGGGCGTGCCGCAATATGCGATCACCAATTTCGGTGCGGACACCTGGGCGATGTTCCGCCCGACGTTCCCGGTGCTCGATGAGATGATCGACATCATGGTGAGCGGGCGCGAGAAGCTGGCCAAGCCCGATCCGGCGATTTTCGACCTCGCCGCGCGCCGTTTTGGCCATGCGCCGGGGCGAATGCTGTTTATCGACGACAACGCCGCGAATATCGCCAGCGCCGCTGCGCTCGGCTGGCAGGTGCATCACTTCACTGGCGGCGCTGAAGCGCTGGCGGCGGATTTGCAGGCGCTGGGGCTGCTTTAGAGCACCTTTCGACCGATCTGGGTCACCGTGATTGCGCTTGGAAGCTTTTCGGCAAGGAGCGTTGCGCAGGCCGGGCTGGTTGCCCGGACAAGCAACGCGACGCTGTCCGAAGGGCTTCCAAGGGCAACCCCGTAGGGGCGGGCCGATTTTGGCCCGGCGCAGCGTTGCTCGTCAGTCACGATGCGCTGCATCGCTCCTGTCCTCGCGCCTCGCGCCAGGCCAAAATCGGCTCCGTCACGGTGATCCAGATCGGTCGAAAGGTGCTCTAACCGAGCCCGATCAGCGAAATCTGCCGACCATAGCCCGCCTCGCCCGCATGGGTCGCGCGGCGGAACGAGTAGAAGCGCTGGTCCTGCGCATACGTGTCCTCGCCCAACATGGCGACCGTGCCGACCCCGAACCCGGCGAGCCGCGCCGCGACATAGCCTTCCAGATCGAACCACGCGTGGCCCGCGCGGCCTGCCTTGAAGAAGCGTTCGTTGGCGGCATTCTCGGCGCAAAAGCGCGCTTCAAACCCCGCGTCCACTTCGTAGCTGGTCTGCGCGATGCAGGGGCCGACGACGGCGGCGATGCGCGCGCGGTTGGCACCGAGCGCTTCCATCGCCTCGACCGTGCGGTCGGTCACCCCGCCAATCGCGCCCTTCCAGCCGGCATGCGCCGCGCCGATGACTCCGGCGGCGGCATCGAGAAACAAGACGGGCGCGCAATCGGCGGTGAGCACGCCGAGCAGCAGGCCGGGCTGATCGGTGACGAGGGCATCGGCTTTGGGCCGGTCGGCATCCTCCCACGGGGCATTGACCGTCACCACATCGGGCGAATGGATCTGGTAGCACTTCAGCAGCAGCGCGCCCGGCAGCACAGCATCTCCCGCGCGGCGGCGGTTTTCGGCGGTGTGGGCGGGATCATCCTCGCTGTAGCTGACATTGAGCCCGGCATGGAGGCCCTCGCTCACTCCGCCGCGCCGCCCGCAAAAGCCGTGCGCCGCGCCGCTAAGCGCAGGGTGAGTCAGGACGTCCAGGCCGCCCGTCATCCCTCGAGGCTCTTGCTCACCTGCTCGCGCACATCGCGCGAAAGGCCGGGCGCGGCGGCGATCCGCTCCAGCTCGGCGCGCATCAGCGCGGCCCGCGCGGGCTCGATCTTGCGCCAGCGGCCGAGCGGCGGGACGAAGCGCGCGGCGACATTGCCGTTGATCGGATCGAGCCGCAGGATGAGATCGGCGATCATGCGGTAGCCCGCACCGCTTGGCGCATGGAACGCCTGCGGATTGGCGGCGAAGGCCATGTAGAGTGCGCGCACGCGGTTGGGGTTGGTCAGGGTGAAGTCCGCGTGATCGGCGAGCGCGGTGACGTGATCCAGCGTGTGCGGGTGGAGCGCGCCCGCCTGGATCGAGAACCACTTGTCGATCACCAGCGGGTTGTCGGCAAACCGGTCGTGGAAATCGGCCAGCGCGGCCAGCCGAGCTGCGTCGCATTCCGGCGCGCCGATTCCGGCGAGCACCATGAGCGCGCCTTGCCGGTCGGTCATGTTGTCTGCCGCCGCGTATTGCGCCTGTGCGCGCCGAGCGGCTTCCACCGGGTCGGCGGCGGCGAGATAGACCAGCGCCTGCGTCTTGAGCTTGCGCGCGCCGCGTGCGGCGGCTTCGAGGCTGTAGGGCACGGCGGTGCAGCGATCATGCAGTGCGTGCCATGCGGCAGCGAGGTGCGAACCCAGCCAGCGCTTGAGCGCCTCGCGCTCGGCGTGCACGCGGGTGGGATCGACCACGGCAAGCTGTTCGGCGAGATAGCCCTCGCCGGGGAGGATGAGCAGTTCGCCGCGCATCAGATCGTCGAGCGCCGTGTCCGCCAGCACGGCGGCATAGACCGTGCCGATGGCGGCAAGGCCTGCCGCGCGCGCCGCTTCGCTCAGCTGGTCGGTGACGGCGGCAACGAGGTGCTGGACGATCAGCTGCTGCATCGCCTCATAGCGCGCGAACGGATCATCATCATGCGCGGCGAGGAACACGAGGTCTTCGCTCGTGACCGCGGTTTCGATGGCGACGGGCGCGGAGAAGCCGCGGTTGATCGAGAGGACGGGGGCCTCGGCGAAACCGGGGAATGCAAAGCTCTGTTCGGCCTCGGTCAGCACCAGCAGCTGCTCGCCGCTGTGCTGGCCGCTGGCGCGATCAAACAGCGCGGTGCGCAGCGGGATCACCATCGGCTGCTTGTCCGGCTGGCCGGGGGTGGCGGGCACGGTCTGGCGCAAGGTGAGCGTCGCGGTGCCCTCCGCATGGGTGAGCGTGGCGGACACGCGCGGGGTGCCGGCCTGCTCGTACCAGCGGCGGAATTGCGTGAGGTCGAGCCCGGCACCGTCCTCGATGGCCTTGACGAAATCTTCGCAGGTCGCCGCCTCACCGTCGTGGCGGTCGAAGTAGAGGTCGGTGCCTTGGCGGAAGCGCTCGGGGCCTGCGAGCACGGTCATCATGCGGATGACTTCGGCGCCTTTGTTGTAGACCGTTGCGGTGTAGAAGTTGCTGATTTCCTGATAGGCATCGGGGCGGATCGGATGCGCCAGCGGGCCCGAATCCTCCGGGAACTGCGCGGCGCGCAAGATGCGCACATCCTCGATCCGCTTGACCGGCGCGGAGCCCATGTCCGCGCTGAACTGCTGGTCGCGCAGCACGGTGAAGCCTTCCTTGAGGCTGAGCTGGAACCAGTCGCGGCAAGTGACGCGGTTTCCCGACCAGTTGTGGAAATACTCGTGCGCCACCACGCCTTCGACCCCGTCATAGTCGCCGTCGGTCGCGGTTTCGGGGTCCGCCAGAATGTAGCGCGTGTTGAACACGTTGAGGCCCTTGTTCTCCATCGCCCCGGCGTTGAAATCGGCCACCGCGACGATGTTGAACAAGTCGAGATCATACTCGCGGCCATAGACATCCTCGTCCCAGCGCATTGAGTCGATGAGCGCTTTCATGGCGTGACCCGTGCGCGTCTCGTCGCCCGCGCGCACGTAGATCCCCAGATCGACCTTGCGGCCCGAGCGGGTGGTGAAGGTATCGCGCGTCGCCACCAGATCGCCTGCGACGAGCGCGAAAAGGTACGAGGGCTTGGGCCAGGGATCGTGCCATTCGGCCCAGTGGGTCCCGTCTGCATTATCGCCCGCCGCGACCGGGTTGCCGTTCGAAAGCAGCACCGGGAACGCGGCCTTGTCACCCGCCATGCGCACCGAATAGCGGCTTAGCACATCGGGGCGGTCGGGGAAGAAGGTGATGCGGCGAAAGCCCTCCGCCTCGCACTGGGTGCAGAGCATGCCGTTCGAGGCATAGAGGCCCGAAAGCTGGGTGTTGGCGGCGGGATCAATCAGGGTTGCGATGGTAACCGTGTGGCGGTCGCCGGGAAGGTCGATGACGAGATCATCGCCGTCCATGCGCCAATCGTTGTGGGCTGCGCCATCGACCAGCACGCTGGTTGCGGCAAGACCATCGCCGTTCAGCCGGAGCGGCGCATCGCCCTTGCGCTCGACCACCATGGTGCTCTGCACGCTGGTCGCGGTCAGCGAGAGTGCGAAATCGAGCGCGATTTCAGGCACCAGCCATGCGGGCGGCTGGTAGTCGCTGCGCTGGATCACGGGCGCGGTATCGGGAGTGGCGGGGAAATCGGGCGTGCTGGAAAGATCGTTCATGGCCCCAATGTAGGGAGCGCAAGCCGATCACGAAACGTAAAATCGGGTTGAGGCCAAACTTCTTGGCCGCGATGGCTTGACGAAGCGCCGGTCGCCCCGCACCCATGCGCGCCGGATAAGGGTCAGCCAAGTTGGGGCCAATACAGTGGGGACGCGCAGAGTGGCCGGGTTGAAACGGATTGCAAGGGCCGCGCTGCCCATAATGGCGCCGGTGCTGGTCATGGTGCCCGGGCTGGCCCATGCCGCCGGGTTCGATGTCGACCATGCCACGCAGGCCTGGCTCGCGACGCTGAGCGCACCGGCCCGCGCGCGCTCGGACGCGTATTTCGAGGGCCGGCTGTGGCTCTCGCTGTGGGGCACGGTGGTGTCGGTGGCGATATGCTGGCTGCTGCTGCGGATGCGGCTGCTGCCCAAAGTGCGCGACGGGATGCAGCGGCGCGGCTGGCGGCCCTGGCTCGGCATCATGGCCTGCGCGCTGGTGTTCCTGCTGGCCGACGCACTGCTCAGCCTGCCATGGTCGGTCTATGCCGATTTCTGGCGCGAGAAGCAGTATGGGCTGATGAACCAGTCGCTGGGTGCATGGCTGGGCGATCAGGCGGTTGGCTTCGTGCTGACTGCGGTTTTCGGCAGCGTGCTGGTGCTGATCATCTATGCGGTGATCCGCAAATACCCGGCGCGCTGGTGGCTCATCGGTACGGGGGTCGCGGCAGCGGCGCTGACCTTGCAGGTGCTGGTCACGCCGGTGTTCATCTTTCCGCTGTTCAACACCTCGACCGAGCTGCCGGCAGGCCCGGTGCGCGAGCGGATCGAGGCGATGGCCAAAGCGCAAGGCGTACCGGCCGATCACATCTACCTGATCGACGAGTCGCGCCAGTCGGACCGGGTTTCGGCCAATGTTTCCGGCCTTGGCCCCACGATCCGGATCACGCTCAACGACAACTTGCTGCGCCAGACCAGCGTGGCCGAAACCGCGGCGGTGATGGGGCATGAACTTGGCCATTATGTGCTGGGGCATGGGTGGAAGTCGATCCTCGCGTTCACCCTGCTGATGGGCGTGCTGCTGTGGCTGACCGCGCAGATCGCGCCGCCGCTGATTCGCTATGGCGGGCAGCGCTGGGGCGTGCGCAATCTGGGCGATCCCGCCTCGTTGCCCTTGCTGGCCGGGGTGCTGAGCGTGCTGTCGCTGCTCGCCACACCCGTGACCAACACGCTGATCCGGGTGCACGAGAGCGAGGCTGACGCATTCGGGCTCGATGCGGCGCGCGAGCCGGACGGGTTTGCCGGGGCGGCGATGAAAGTCGCGAGCTATCGCAAGATCGCGCCGGGACCGCTGGAGGAGATGCTGTTCTTCGATCACCCTTCGGGCGCAACGCGGGTGCGCATGGGGATGCAGTGGAAGAAGGACCATGTGCCCGGCGCGCGGGAAATCGTACCTCCACCGCTGCCTGAGGCGCAGCATTGAGGCTGTTCGTTTTCGGCATGGGCTATACCGCGCAAGTGCTCGCGGGGCAGCTCCGGGCGGATGGCTTTGACGTGCGCGGCACGGGCCGCGCTGGCAGCGTGGCGTTTGACGACCATGCGGCCGTGCTCGCCGAACTCGGCGCCGCGAGCCATGTGCTCTCGTCCGTGCCGCCGGGGCGCGACGGGGACGACCCGGTGCTGACCACGTATGGCGCGGCGCTGGCCGCTGCGCCCGCGCGCTGGATCGGCTATCTCTCCTCGACCGGGGTCTATGGCGATACCGGCGGGGCATGGGTCGATGAAAGCGCGGAAGTCGGCAGCGGACGGCGCACCGCGCGCGCAGCGGCGGACCTCGCGTGGCAGGCGCTCGGCGCACGGGTATTCCGCCTGCCCGGCATTTATGGTCCCGGCCGGAGCGCGCTCGACCGCGTGCGCGCGGGGGCGGCCCATCGCATCGCGCTGGAGGGGCAGGTGTTCAGCCGCGTCCATGTCGCGGATATTGCGGCGGGCGTGATCGCGGGGATGTCCGGCCCGGCGGGGGTCTACAATCTGTCGGACGACGAGCCGACCAGCCAGAACACCGTGATCGAGGAAGCCGCGCGGCTGCTGGGTGTGCCGCCGCCGCCGTTGCTCAGCCTGGAGGAAGCGGCACTCTCACCCATGGCGCGGGCGTTCTATGCGGAGAACCGGCGTGTCGCGAACGGGCGGGCGAAGCGCCTGCTCGGCTGGCGGCCGCGCTATCCGACTTACCGCGAGGGGTTGCGCGCCCTCAGCGCCACGATCAGCCCGATCATCGCCAGCGCTGCGCCAGAGCCTGCGAGCAGCGACCAGCGATAGCCTTCGAACAGCGTCGAAAGCAGCATGGCCACGACCGGCACCAGCACGCCATTATAGGCCGCGCGGCCCGGTCCGAGCGCGCGCAGCAGGCCGTTGTACATCGGGAAAGTGACGACTGAACCGATGATCGCGAGATAGGCGACACCGCCGGCATAGCCCGGACTCCAGTCGAAGCGGGGCGGCCCTGACAGAATCCACGCGATCACCGCATTGACGCAAGCCCCGATCAGCATGGCCCAGGCCAGCAAGGTCGGCACTGGCTGGCCGCGCGCGGCGGGGCTCGCTTGCACGACATTGCCGACCGACGCGAACAGCAGCGCGATCAGCACCATGACCCCGCCGACCAGCACATGTGCGCCCGTTGCGCTGTTGTGGGCGACCGCGAGGTGGTATTCGTGGAGCATCAGCAGCGCGATGCCTGCCAGCGCAATCACGGTGCCGACAAGGAAGCCGCGGGTGATACGCTGGCCGAGGAATATCCGCGCGAACACCGTGTTGGGCACCAGCAGCAGCGCGAACAGCACCGCGACGAGGCCCGAGGTGAGATACTGTTCGGAGCGGTAGATGAACTGGAAATTGAACGAGAACACGCTGCAGCCCATGAGCGCCGCGACGCGCAGGCCGCGCTTATCGGGCACGAGCGGCAAACGCTGGACGAGGGCGAAGGCAAACATGCCGATGGCTGCGCCGGTGAAGCGCCATGTCACTGACCAACTGGGCGGCACGTCGCTGAGCTGGCCCTTGATCACGAGCCAGGTCGAGCCCCAGATCACGGCCGTCAGCAGGAACGGAACGAGGATGCGGGCCTGAAGGAACCGGGCCTCGCCGGGGAGGGGCTCGCCGCTCACAGTCCGGCTCACAGCGAACGAATGGCGCGAGCGAGCGCTTCCACTTCGCGGGGCGGGCTGCTCCATGCGGTGACGAGGCGGGCTGCGCCGGGCGCGCCGGGCGGGGCGGTCCAGTCGTAGAAATCGAAGCCCTGCGCGCGCAAGGCGTCCTGCTCGGCGGGCGAGAGGATCACGAAAATCTCGTTGGCCTCGACCGGGTGGATCAGGCGGCTCCCGCAAGCCCCGGCGATTTCCTGCGCGGCGGCATTGGCGGCGCGGGCGTTGTCCAGCCAGAGATCGCCCTCCAGCATCGCCAGCACTTGCGCGGCAAGGTAGCGGCCCTTGGACTGGAGGTGCCCCGCGCGCTTGCGGCGGAAGCGCACCACGTCAGCGAGCCCCGGCGCGAAAAACACGATGGCCTCGGCGCTCATGCCCCCGTTCTTCACACAGCCGAAGGTCAGCGCATCGACCCCGGCGCGCACCGTGACGTCCGCCGGATGGCAGCCGAGGTGCGCCACCGCATTGGCAAACCGCGCCCCATCCATGTGCAGGCCGAGGCCGCGCTCTTTGGCCAGAGCGCTGATCGCGGCGACGTCGGCGGGGGTATAGACGCGGCCATATTCGCTCGCTTGCGTGATCGAGATCGCGTGCGGCTGGACCTGGTGGACTTCGGGCCGGATCGGATCGATCACCGCGCGGATGCTTGCGGGCGTGATCTTAGCGCCCTCGCCGTCTGCCAGCAGCAGCTTCGCGCCGTGGAGGAAGAAGCCCGGCGCGCCGCCCTCGTCCATCTCGATATGCGCCTCGCGGTGGCAGACGACGCCGCCATGCGGCGGCACCATCGCCGATAGCGCGAGGCAATTGCCCGCCGTGCCGGTGGCGACCCACAGCGCGGTGCAGTCGGTGCCGAACAGCGCGGTGAATGCGGCATCGAGCTGCTTCGAGATGGCGTCGCCATCATAGGCCTTGTCCGGCGCATCGGCGGCCTGCATCGCGGCCCAGACGCGGGGGTGGACAGGCGCGGCGTTGTCGGAGAAGAACTTCATGGGCGCAGGCCTTAACCGGCATGGGGCCTTGGGGGAAGTCAGCTTGCCTTGGGAGGCATAAAGCCATGGACGAAGCAGTGATCACGCATCTCGATCAGGGCGCGGAGGGCGAATATCAGGCCCGCGTGGCAGACAACGCGGCCTTCGGGCGGCTGACGTATGTGCGCCGGGGCAACGTGCTGACCGCCGAACACACGCTGGTCCCCACCGCAATCGGCGGGCGCGGCATTGCCGGCAAGCTGGTCGAGGCGCTGATCGCCGACGCGCGGGCGCAGGGCTGGAAGATCGTGCCCGAGTGCAGCTATGTTGCGGCAGCGTTCAAGCGGCACCCGGACTGGGCAGATCTGCTGGCCTGAGGGGGGTGTCGGGCGCGCGATTCAGGGGATGAACCAGCGGCTCCTTCGCCCGCAGCGCGTGGGCGCGCAGCACCGCGCGGTAGCCGGTGAAGACATAGCCTTCGTTCAGCGCCAGCCATTCCGCCCGCCGCGCGCGGTAGGCGGCGGGGAGCGCGTACCACGGCAGATGCGGCTGCTTGTGGTGGACGAGGTGCAGATTGTTGTGGAGGAACAGCAGGCTGAGCCACGAACGCTCGACGATCACGGTGCGGGCGTCCACCGCATGGGCCCAGCGATGCTCGCAGAAGGTGCGCACACCGAGCAGCGCCATGCCGAGGTAGGCCGCGCCGAAATAAGCAGCCAAGGGCATCGCAAAGACCAAGCGCACAATGCCCAGAACCAGCACGAGGCCGCATGCGTGAAGCGTCCAGGCCTTGGCCCAGACGCGCAGTTCCTTGCCGCGCAGACGAACGACGACGCGAGCCTCGGCCAGCAGAAAGCGGGCCGCGGCGATGGCGGGGCCGATTACGAGACGGCCCGTCAATGTGTTGTTCGCGGCGAGCAACAGACGCACGACGCGCGGCAGGCGGCGATGGTCGCTCTGCGCCAGATAGAAACTCTCGGGATCGTCGTAGGGATCGGTCAGGCGGCTGTCGACATGGTGGCGCAGATGCGTCTCGCGGTAGCGGCGATAGGGGTAGATCAGCCCGAACGGCAGGAACACCAGCGCCTCGTTCCAGCGGTCGCTGCGCGTGGGGTGGCGGTGGATCGCCTCATGCTGGAGCGAGGAATGCAGCACGATCGGCAGCGCAAGGAGCGGAAATGCCAGCCACGGTGCCGCAGCATAGAGCAGGCCTGAGGCAATCCACACCGCATAGCAGGCACCAATCAGGGCCACGGTGCGCCATTCGATCTGCGGGCGCTGCGCGCGGCGCAGGGTCTGCTCGAATTGCGCGTGGGTGTGCAGGTTCATTGTGCGGGGAATATCAAACCGGCTTGGTAGACATTCAAGGAGACAATGGTGACGACGTGTTGCGTTTGCAAATCAAATCTGTCATTCGATGACTAAAGTCACACAAGGGTGGGCATGGACAAACGCGAACTGGCCGAAGTGTTCCGCACCCGGCTGCAGACCGTGTTCGATCGGTCGCGGCTGAACCAATCCGCCTTTGCCGAAGCCATCGGTATCGACCGTTCGGCGCTCTCGCTGCTGCTTTCGGGGCGCACCGTGCGCCTGCCACGGGTCGAGACGCTGCTCGCGATTGCCGAGCGCCATGCCGTCACGATCGACTGGCTGCTGGTCGTGGCGCAGGACGAGGGCGTCACCGGTACCATGCTGTCGAGCGGCACGATCGAGACGACCGAAGAAGATGGGGCGAGCCTGCTGATGCGCTGGCATGGCGAGGCGGCGGGCGCCAAGATCCGCTATGTCCCGGCGCGCATTCCCGATCTGCTGCGCACCCCCGAAGTGATTGCCTATGAGGCCGCCGCCGCGCAGCAGAGCCCGGTCGCGCAGGCCGAGGACGCGGCGTTCCGGCTCGAATACAACCGCGCGGCGGGGACCGACATGGAATGCTGCATGCCGCTGCAGACCTTGGAGCAGTTCGCGGCGGGTGCGGGCATCTGGAGCGGGCTTGCGCGGGCCGAGCGGCAGGCGCAACTGGCGCACATGGCCGCGCTGATCGACGAGCTGTACCCTTCGTTCCGCCTGTTCCTGTTCGACGGGCGCGAGCGCTTCTCGATCCCCTACACGATCTTCGGCTCGACCCGGGTCGCGATTTTTGCCGGGCAGATGTACCTCGTGCTCAGCAGCGCGGAGACGATCCGGACCATGCAGCGCCAGTTCGAAGGCCTGATTCGCCACACCCGCGTCCATGCGCACGAGGCGGCGGGCTTTGTCCGTGCGCTACAGGCAGGCTGAGGGCGTGGGCGCGCGTCTCGCCAGCCTTGCCATGTACTGCGATCCGCCGGTGATCGCGGAGGCGACGCGCGGGCTGTGGAGGTTTGTGGGCGAAAGGTTGCGCGCGGCAGGCATGACCGATGTGCCGGACGCGCTGGACGAAACCGTGGCGCACGACGCGGCATGGCTCGATCCGCGCCTGCTGCTGGCGCAGACCTGCGGCTATCCGCTGGCGACGCGGCTGGCGGGCCGGGTGCGGCTGGTGGCGACCCCGGTTTACGACCATCCCGGTTGCCAGGGCGCGCTGAACGGCAGCTTCGTGATTGCGCGCGCGGATGCAGCGGTTGCAAACTTGGCCGCGCTGCGCGGCGCGGTGGCGGCGATCAACGACAGGACGAGCAATTCGGGGATGAACCTCTTGCGCCACACGGTTGCACCGCTTGCGGAGGGCGGGCGGTTCTTTGGCCGGGTGACCGTGAGCGGCAGTCACCGCGCCAGCCTTGGTCTGGTGGCAAGCGGTGCGGCTGATGTCGCGGCGATTGATTGCGTAACCTTCGGCAATCTCGCGCGGTATGCGCCGGAGGCGGTCGCGGGCGTGCGCATTCTGGCGGAAACGGCCAAAACTCCGGGCCTGCCGCTGATCACGCGCGCGGCGGCAAGCGAGGATGAAGTGGCTACGCTGCGCAGCGTGCTCGCGGATTTCGCAGATGATCCCGCCGCCGCGCCGCTGCGCGATGTGCTGGGCCTCAGCGGATTCGCGCTGCTGCCGGATGGCGCCTATGATGCGGTGCTCGCGCTGGAGCGGGAGGCCGTCGCGCTGGGCTATCCGGTGCTGGGCTGAACGGCGGGAAATGGTGCTGCTGGGGAGGATTGAACTCCCGACCTCAGCCTTACCAAGGATGCGCTCTACCACTGAGCTACAGCAGCACACCATTTCCGCTATGCGTCGCGCGCGGCAAAGCCGGGGCGGGCAGGGGCGCGCTTTGGCGGTGAGGGCCCTGTTTGTCAAGGACGGGGTTTGCAGGGCCAGGGTATGCAGGGACGGCTTGCCCTGCCTGTCCGCACGCGGCACATACGGCGCAGATGACCGAGCCGACCATTCCGCCTGCCAACAAGCCCGCGCCCACGCGCGAGGAACGCCTCGCGCAGCGGTTGCGCGAGAACTTGCGGCTGCGCAAAGCGCAGGCCCGCGCGCTGGGTGCGGTGCCGGTAGAGGCCGAGGCGGGGGAACCTCCGGCGCAATCGTGAGCACCGCTCTTTCCAAAGTGGCCCTTTCCAAAATAGTGGGCGGGCGCTAGTCCCGCGCCCTTGAT
>CAIKKO010000250.1 GCA_903828025.1 uncultured Sphingomonadales bacterium | reverse complement strand
TTGCCCCCGCGCTCGAACGGGTCGGCGATTTTGCTGCGTTCCTGGGGGAGGATTTCGACGAGGCGCTGACTTATGCCGCGCTGCGCAAGGCTGAAAGCGTGGGGCGGCCAGTCGGCTCGCCGGAGTGGCTGGCGGATATGGAGCAGCGAATGGGCAAAGCCCTCGCACCGCGCAAGCGGGGGCCGGTGCCGAAAGCAGCAGCCGGGGCTGCCGCCCCTCAATCCGCCCAGTAAAGCCGCATCGGGTTGTCGATCAGCAGTTTGCGCTGGAGTTCTGCGGTGGGGGCGATGCGGGGGATCATGTCGACCAGATGCCCGTCGTCGGGCACTTCGGTGTCCATGTTGGGGTGCGGCCAATCGGTGCCCCAGAGCACGCGGTCCGGGTAGTCCGCCACCAAGGGCGCGACGGCGTGGGCGAACGCGTCCCACGGGTCGCCAGCGCCGCCGTCCTTGATCGCATCGAGCCGGTCGGGGCAGGTGGCCTTGAACCAGATGTCCTCCCGGCTGCTGAGGAACGCGCGGAAGGCTTGCATGTCCGCGCCGTCGGGGCCCTGGCGGACATCGGGGCGGCCCATGTGGTCGATCACGAGGGGGACGGGGATCGCGTCCATGAACGGGCGCAGTTCGGTGAGGATATCGGCTTCGAAATAGATCACCACATGCCAGCCCTTGGGCAGGCGCTGGGCGACTTCGAGGAACTTGTCCTTGGGCGCATCATCGACAAGGCGCTTGAGGAAATTGAAGCGGATGCCGCGGATGCCGCCTTCGTGGAGGGCGTGGAGATCGGCTTCGGAAATGGCGGGATCGACCACGGCGACGCCCCTTGCGCGGCCATTGCTGCGGGCGATGGCATCAAGCGTGGCGGCGTTGTCGGTGCCGTGGCAGCTGGCCTGCACGATCACGTTCTTGTCGAACCCCAGATGATCGCGCAGCGCAAACAGCATGTCCGGCCCGGCGTCATCGGGCAGGTACTTGGCCTTGGCGCTGAAGGGGAACTGCGCCATCGGCCCGAACACGTGGCAATGCGCATCGACCGCGCCGGGCGGCGGCGTGTAGCGCGGCTTGGCGGGATTGGCGTGCCAGCTGATGATGCGGTCACCCATAAACAACTCCATCCATCAGCTTGCGCGCCGTGCGCAGAAGGGCGGCGGTGCGGACCGCGCCGGTTTCGTCGGTTTCGAGCACGCAGCTCATCTCGCCGGTGGGGTGCTCGACCGAGAGGAGCTTGCGCGGGCCTTCAGGGATTTGCGCCACTTCAGCGGCAGGGGAGCCGGGGATCAGGCACGCCGTCGCCACGCTCACCGCGCCGAGCACGCCGATGGTGGCATGGGCGCGGTGGGGGATGAAGCTGCGCACCGTCACCGCGCCGCCATGCTTGGGCGGGGCGACGAGCATCATCTTGGGGACCGATTTGGCCGTCACGTCGCCGAGGTTCATGCGTTCGCCGACGGCGAGGCGGATGGCTTCGATGCGGGCCTTGAGATCGGCCGCGTTGTCGAGCCAGTCGCGGTCTTCATAGCCGGTCACGCCGAGGTCTGCGGCCTTCATCACGACGCAGGGCATGCCGTTGTCGATCAGGGTGACGGGTACGCCGTTGACGATATCGACCGCGTTGCCGGTGGGCAGCAGCGCGCCGCAGGAGGAACCGGCGGTATCGCGGAATTCCAGCGGGATGGGGGCGTGGGTGCCGGGAACGCCGTCGATCTGCGCGCCGCCCTTGTAGGTGACGATTCCGCCGGGGGTCTGGATCGTGGCGACCGCGACTTGCCCGGTGTTTTCCATGTAGATCGAAACGCGGGTCTCATCGCTGGTGGCGGCAACCAGGCCGCGCTCGATCGCGAAGGGGCCAATGCCCGCGAGAATATTGCCGCAGTTCTGCGCGTCGGTCACGATGGCCTGATCGACGAAGACTTGCAGGAACAGGTAATCAACGTCGATGCCATCGCGCTGCGATTTGCTGACGACGGCGACTTTGCTGGTGAGCGGATCGGCGCCGCCCATGCCGTCGATCTGCACGGGATCGGGGCTGCCCATCATCGCGAGGAGGAAGGCGTCGCGCAGCGCGGTGTCGGCGGGCAGGTCGTCCTTGAGGAAGTAGCCGCCCTTGGACGTGCCGCCGCGCATCCACATGCAGCGTGCGCCATGTGAATCAGACATAGTGTGCATCAGACATATTTCAGGCCCATTTCCGCCAGCCGTTCACGCATCTTGTACATATCCAGCCCCAGCACGCCGGCGGCCAGCTTCGCCC
>CAIKKO010000249.1 GCA_903828025.1 uncultured Sphingomonadales bacterium | reverse complement strand
GCCGTGCATCGTGCTGGTGCTCGCGTGGTTCTACAGCGTGCTGCCCGCGCCCGAGACCAAGACCTGGCGCGCCATCGCGCCGGCGGCGATCCTGCTGGGCGTGCCCGCGGGGCTCGTCATGCTCCAGCCCGATCTCGGCACCGCGCTGGCTATCTGCTTTGGCGCGGTGGTGATGATGTTCCTCGCGGGGCTGCCGATGCGCCTGTTCGTGGGCGGGGTCGCCGCAGTGGCAGTGGCCGCCCCGCTCGCCTTTTTCACCGTGCTGCATGATTACCAGCGCAAGCGCGTGCTGGTGTTCCTCGATCCCGAAAGCGATCCGCTGGGTTCGGGCTATCACATCACCCAGTCGAAGATCGCGATCGGCTCGGGCGGGCTGTTCGGCAAGGGCTTCGGCCAGGGCTCGCAAAGCCACCTCGATTATCTGCCCGAGGCGCACACCGATTTCGTGTTCGCGACGATGGCCGAGGAATGGGGCATGCTGGGCGGGCTGTTCGTGCTCGCGGTGTTTGCCGTGGTGCTCAACTGGGGCCTGCGCGTGGCCTTGCGCGCGCCGGACCGCTTTTCCCGCCTGCTCGCCGCCGGCATGGTCACCACGATCTTTTTCTACGTGTGCATCAATCTGATGATGGTCATGGGCCTCGCCCCGGTGGTGGGCATTCCGCTGCCGTTCGTGAGCCACGGCGGCTCCTCGATGATGACCAACATGATCTGCATCGGCACGATCATGGCCGTCGACCGCTGGTCGCGCCCGCAGACCGGTGGACTGCACTGAAAAAGGCGAAATTGGGGCTTGGCAGGCCGCGAGAAATCGCTAAGGGGGCTGCTCCCGGTCGCCGGACACGGTACGGTGTGGACGCATAGCTCAGTTGGCAGAGCAGCTGACTCTTAATCAGCGGGTCCTTGGTTCGAGCCCAAGTGCGTCCACCATTTTTCCCAGACACGCAGGAGCGCTTCGCTTCGCAGTTCGAGTGGCCGTGGCCACGGGCAGGCCGCGTTCTGCGCGCGGGCTGCTCAGGCCCCTGCCCTGCGCGCCAGAAAAGGGCGCCGGAGGTTTCCCTCCGGCGCCCTTTTTCGTCCCGCTGGCCCATCCCCGTCCCGGCTTGCCGGGACGGTTCCGGCTATAGGCTCAGAACTTGAACCCGGCCGCAACACCGTAGCGGCGCGGTTCGAGCGTGAACACGTTGGTGAAGTTACCCGAAGACTGGTCGGTCACGTAAAGACCGGTCACCGAGTTGTCGTTGGTGATGTTCTGGATGAAGCCGCGAACGTACCACTTCTTGCCCGGACCATCGAGCTGGATCTGCGCGTTCAGCTGCGTGAACGCGGGCACTTTGTCGATCACGCCGTTGAAGATCGTGCCGTCCGATTTGCCAGTGAAGTTGATGTCGAAACGCGGAGTCAGCGTCAGATTGCCGATCGGCGCGGCATATTGCACACCGGCCGAGAACTTCACGCTTGGTGCGCCGGGCAGCTTGTTGCCGCGGATATTCACCGGGATACCCGACGAATAGACCGTCACGCCACCGAACGGCGCGCCGCCGCCGGTTGCCGCCGCGACCTGGCTGAGCACGTCGCAGATGCTGTAGGCACCGGTTGAGGCAATACCGCCGCCCGCCGGGAACGGGGTCGGATCCTTGAGCCCGGCGCCGGGATAGACCAGGAACTTGCCCGGATTAGCCGGATCGGGAATACCGGCGTTGATCGCAGCATTGGCCGCATGAACGAAGGCATTGACACCAGCAACATTGCCCGAGTTCGAGGCGACCGCGCAGTTGGCGGCGTTGGTGATGTCCTTGATGATCACCGCATCCTTGCGGCCTGCACCAAAGTCACGCGGGTTGGACAACAGCTTGTCTTGCGACACTTCGGTGTGGAGGTAGCTGAAGTTCATGTTGATCGTCAGCGGACGGATCGGGCGGACGATCGCTTCGGCTTCGACGCCGTAGATGTTGGCGCTGACGTTGTCGTTGACCGAGGTGCGCGCGACGATGCGCGAGAGCTGCAGATCCTTGTACTGATAGTAGAACCCGGTGAGGTTCAGCTGCAGCACGCCGTTGCCGAAGGTGTTCTTCGATCCGAGTTCGAAGGCATTGACGAATTCCGGATTGAAGCTCTCCGGCACCGAGAAGATCGGCGACAGCGGCGGATTGATGCCGCCCGACTTGTAGCCGCGCGAGTACGAGGCATAGATCAGGTTATCGGGCGTGATCTCGTAATCAAGCACCGCGCGACCGGTCAGCTCACCGTATTTGACGCTGCGCACCTGGAACAGCTGGTTGCCCGCCGTGCCCGGATCGGCGTCGTAGCTGCCGATGAAGGGCGAATCGTAGGCATTGGTGCTGCCATGCGGAACGAGGAAGTTGAACAGCGTCGTGCGCGCGGTAATCGTCTTCTTGTCGTTGTTGTAGCGCAGGCCGAGCGTCAGCTTGAGCTTGTCGTTGAACTTCCAGTAGGCTTCGCCGAACAGGCCATAGGTGGTCAGGCGGTAGCCGTCTCCCGTAGCGCCGTTGTTGCGATAGGCTGGCGTGCCAAGGTACGACGGCGGCGCACCGGCACCCAGCGCGGTTGCCGCGCCGACCACGCCCGCAAAGTAATCAAGCCCGAACGAGTCAACGTAGTAGCTGTTCTCGCTGACCTTATACTTGCCGTAGATCCCGCCGAGCAGGAAATTGATCGGACCATCGAATTTCGAGGTCAGCACCGCTTCGGCAGTCCACGCCGTCTGGCTCTGGTTCGAACGGTCGAAGTCAAGCGGCGTGCCGCCGCAGACACTGTGGCCGCCATAGACGCCGGTGCCGGTCGGCTCGGGCGCCGAGGTGCAGAGCTGGCCACCCGCACCCTGCGGAATGAGCGCGCTGGCGACGGGGCCGAGGTAAGCCTTAAGCCCCCCGGCACCGGCGGCCTGCAGCGCACTGAGCGCAGGCGTATAGCCGGAACGGTTGAGCACCGAGAGGTTGTAGTCCTGCGAGGAATCGACCTTGGTGTTCTGGTAGTTGCCCTCGACCCGCAGGCTCAGCTTGTCGCCGATGTCCTGCTTGAGAGTGCCCTGAAGGATGGTCTCCTGCGTGAAATAGGTGGGCTTATAATCGGTGTTGACGACCCGCGGGTCCGCCGGATTGGCGTTGGTGTAGGCGCTGGGACCATAGATGCTTCCAAGCGCGAACGGCCCGAGACCGGCGGCGGTCAAGCCGCGGATGGCGAAGAATTCCTTCGAGGGCAGGATCCCGGCGAGCAGCGCGTTGCTGTTGGTGGTGCCGGTGCCGCGCGCGGCGTTCAGGCAGCCCAGAACGCCCGTCGGGTCGGTCTGGCAGTACTGCTTCTGGATGCGCATGCGGCTGTCCTTCTCGTGGAAGAACTGGCCCACGAGGTCGATCGTGGTCGACGAGCTGGGGTGCCAGGTGAGCGATCCGCGGATGCCGTACATGTCGCGGTCATCAATCTTGCTGTTGTCGAACAGATTGGCCGTGTAGCCGTCACGCTTGAGGTAGAAGCCCGCCGCGCGCACCGCCAGCGTGCTGCTGAGCGGCACGTTGATCATGCCCTTCACGCGGATCGAGTTGTAGTTGCCGTATTCGGCCTCACCCGAAGCGCCGAAGCCATTAAGATCGGGCTTGGCGGTGCGGAAATTGACCACGCCCGAAGTGGCGTTGCGGCCGAACAGGGTGCCCTGCGGCCCGCGCAGCACTTCGACTTGCGCCAGATCATAGAACTCGCCTTCGAACAGACGCGAGAAGAACAGCGGCGCATCGTTGAGATGGATCGCGGTCGCGCTGTCGCAAGTCACGCCGGTGCAAAGGTCGCCGATGCCGCGGATGGTGAAGCTGGAGGTGGTGAAGTTGGTCTTGGTGAACGTGACGTTCGGCAGGCTGAGCTGCAGATCGAGCGGGTTCTTGATCTGCTGCTTTTCAATGCCTTCGGCGGTGAACGCGCTGATCGCGATCGGCACCGTCTGCAGGCGCTGCGACTGGCGCTGCGCGGTCACGATGATTTCCTGGATGCCCGGGCCGGTGTCGGCCGGCTGTGCGGTCTGCGCGAACGTCGGCGTTGCCACGGCTGCTGCGCACACGGACGCGAGCAGGGTCAGTTTGCCCCTCATAACAATAGTCCTCTCTCTTCAGCGGCGCCCATCATTTTTGCGGGTCGACCTTCTGGCGATAGAACATAGCGGAACACCGACGTTGTCAACCGCCCAGTTAAATTTTGCCCTTTCCGTAGCGGCATCCCGGCAGGGTGTGGCGCAAGGGACACCCTAGTTCGCTGATTTCCGCGCCTTTCGCGAATCAGTCCCGGTGCAATGTGCATTGCAATGTGAGAACAGCCCTTGCCAATCACATTCTGCTGTGAGATACTCTCTCCATGTCCAGCGACCTCATCGACCAGATCCGCCGCCTCGTTGTCGAGGGCGGCATGTCCCGTTCGGGCCTTGCCCGCGCTGCGGGGCTCCATGCCAACACCTTGCGCGACCTGACGCTGCCCGGCTGGAACCCCACCGCCGATACGCTCGCCAAGCTTGAGCGCGTGCTCAGCGAAAGCGACGACGCGCCCGCGCTCGTGCCGATCGAGGAAATCATCGACGAAGCGCGCAATGGCCGCATGTTCATTCTGGTCGACGACGAGGACCGCGAGAACGAGGGCGATCTCGTCATCCCCGCGCAGATGGCGACCCCCGATGCGATCAACTTCATGGCGACCCATGGCCGCGGGCTGATCTGCCTCACCCTCACTCGCCCGCGCTGCGAACAGCTCGGGCTCGAACTG
>CAIKKO010000248.1 GCA_903828025.1 uncultured Sphingomonadales bacterium | reverse complement strand
GCCCGGCATGATTGCGGCGATGACACATCTGCCGGTGCTGGGTGTGCCGGTGCAGTCCAAGGCCTTGAAGGGCCTCGATAGCCTGCTGTCCATCGTGCAGATGCCCGGCGGGATTCCGGTGGGCACGCTCGCCATCGGTGCGGCGGGGGCGACCAATGCGGCGCTGCTGGCGGCTTCGATCCTCGCGCTGTCCGATCCGGCGCTGGCCGAGCGGCTGATTGCGTGGCGCGCGGCGCAGACTGCATCCGTGGCCGAGTTTCCGGTGTGATCCTATGATCCCGCCCGGCGAGACCATCGGCATTCTGGGCGGCGGCCAGCTGGGCCGGATGATTGCGCTTGCAGCGGCGAACCTGGGCTATCGCTGCCATGTCTATGCGCCCGAGGCGGATTCGATTGCCGCTGACGTGTGCGCCGGGTTCACCTGCGCGGAGTGGGATGATGCGGCGGCGCTGGCTGGATTCGCCGCCCAATGCGCCGTGGTGACGTACGAGTTCGAGAATGTGCCAGTGGGGCCGCTGGGGGCGCTGGGCGGCGCGGCCCTGTACCCCGCGACCCGGTCGCTGGAAGTGGCGCAGGACCGCGCGGCGGAGAAGCGCTTTGTCGAGGAACTGGGCGGGCGGCCCGCGCCGTGGGCGACGGTCGACAGCGCAGAGGATCTGGCGGCGGCCATCGCCAGAATCGGCACGCCGGGTATCCTCAAGACGCGGCGTGACGGCTACGATGGCAAGGGCCAGTGGCGGATCATGCGCGCGGAGGATGCGGCCGGGCTGGCGCTGCCCGCCGTGCCGCTGGTCTACGAAGGCTTTGTACCCTTCGAGGCCGAGTTTTCGGTGATCCTCGCGCGCGGGGCGGATGGCGACGTGCGCTTCTGGGACTCGGCGCAGAACGCGCACAAGGCGGGCATTCTCAGCCAGTCGGTCGTGCCGGCGGGCCAGGCGGTGCGCGCGCAGGTCGAGGCGGCGCGGATGCTGGCGCGGCAGGTGGCCGATAGCCTTGGCCATATCGGCGTGCTCACGCTGGAATTCTTCGCGACCGCCGAAGGCCCGGTGTTCAACGAGATGGCCCCGCGCGTCCACAATTCCGGGCACTGGACCATCGAGGGCGCGCTCACCTCGCAATTCGAGAACCACGTGCGCGCGATTTGCGGGCTGCCGCTGGGCTCCACCGACCTCTGCGCGGCGGGCGTGGTGATGGACAACCTCATCGGCGACGAGGCGCACGACTGGCCCGCGATCCTGTCTGATCCGGCCAATCACTTGCACCTCTACGGCAAGGCGGCGGTGCGGCCGGGGCGCAAGATGGGCCATGTGACAAGGCTGGTGCTGTAGATGCATCAGGAGATCATGCTGATCGTGGCGCGCGCCGATGACGGCACCATCGGCGATAAGGGTGCCCTTCCGTGGCGCTTGCCCGCCGACCTCAAGCGCTTCAAAGCGCTGACGATGGGCAAGCCGATGATCATGGGGCGCAAGACGTTTATCTCGCTGCCGGGGCTGCTGCCGGGGCGGCGCCATATCGTGCTGACGCGCGATGTGGGCTGGTCTGCACCGGGGGCCGAGGTGGCCCATGATGTGGCCAGTGCTTTGGCTTTGGCGGGTGATGGCGATGTCGCGGTGATCGGCGGGGCAGATGTTCTTGCACAGTTCGAGCCCCATGCGCAGCGCTATGAGCTGACCGAAGTGCATGGGGAATACGCCGGGGATACTGTGCTACCCTCTCCGGCGGCGCCGTGGCGCGAGACGGCGCGCGAAAAGCATGCTGCGGAAGGTGGCTACCCTGCCTTCGACTTCGTGACCTTCGAACGGGACGCGGCCTGATGCGCGTCCACGCCAACCAGCCCA
Organism: uncultured Sphingomonadales bacterium; assembly: GCA_903828025.1. Classification (GTDB taxonomy): domain Bacteria; phylum Pseudomonadota; class Alphaproteobacteria; order Sphingomonadales; family Sphingomonadaceae; genus Novosphingobium. The sequence continues at coordinate 87 of CAIKKO010000248.1, read as the reverse complement.
TGCCCGAAGCCTTGCGCGGCGCGGTGATCGCGCTGGGCAATTTCGACGGGTTTCACCTCGGCCATCAGGCCGTGGCGGGCGAAGCGG
>CAIKKO010000247.1 GCA_903828025.1 uncultured Sphingomonadales bacterium | reverse complement strand
TGGCCTCATGCTGGGCGGGATTGCCCCTGTGGTGGCCGCCGCCGCTGCGGCCAGTGCAGGCCTGCAAGCCGTGCTCGGTGCGATTGTCCTCAGGAAACTCGCGCCAGACGGTCTGGATCTGACACGGCCCGATGCGGTCCTCAAGCTTGCCTCGGTGGCCGCGCTGCTCGCGCCCCTGTTCGGTCTGGCGTTTGGAGCTCTCCTTCTCGTGTTGAATGGACCGCAGCCAGAGGTGGCTGCTGGGGGTTCGCTCGCGGGCTTGCCCCTGCTGCTGCATGGCCGCTTTTTCCGCTGGGTTCTGCCGAATGTCATCGGGATCGTCATTGCGACGCCGATCTTTCTTGCCGTCGTCGGACAGCGGTCGCTTCATCTGGCGCGGCTGTTCTCGAAGCGGCGGGTGGCCGGTTTTGCCGCTGTCGGCTCGCTCACCGCCGCCGTGTTTCTGAGTGACGGAGAGGCGTACATATTCTTCGTCTGCCCTGCGCTGATTTGGGTTAGTCTTTCGCTTGGCATCCGCGATACGGCTGCGGCACATCTGTTCTCGCTGGTGATCGCGACTATGGCTGTAGCCAGCGGCAACGGCCCCGCCGATGTGCTGGGGATGTCGCCGGATAGCCGGTTCTTCTATCTCGATACAGCCTATCTGTGCTGCTACGGCTGCATTCTGCCGATCGCCGCCTCGATGGAGGCGCGCCGCCATCTGGAGCAGGAACTCGCCCGAACGGTCGCCTTCTCCTCGCAGATCCTTGATAACATGCATGAGGTTGTGTTCCGCACCGATGCGCGGGGACGCTGGACGTTCCTCAACCCCGCATGGGAAGCGATGAGCGGCTACCCCGTGGCGGAAACGCTCCACGACACCGGATTGGCGCAGCTCGATCTGGGCGATCTCGTGCAAGAACTGGCGAAGGCCCGCCTGCCACGGGCGGAGGATGCCGCCGCTGATGGCGGTGCCGCTGTTGACGCTACCGAGGTGCGGGCTCAACGCAGTTTCGTGCGGCGCGACGGTGAAACGCGCGATGCCGCTATCAGCATACGCGCGATCTGCGCACCTTACGGAACGTTCGAAGGCACATCAGGCCGCATCCGCGATGTATCGGATCAGTTGCGCTACGTGGCCGCGCTGGAAGCCAGTGAGCAGCGGTTCCGGCGGCTGTGCGACACTTCGCCCATCGGGATTCTGCGCTGCAACCGCGATGGTCTGGTTACCTACGTCAATCAGCGCATCGAACTGCTCGTGATGGCCCCTGCGGCCAACATTATCGGCAAGCCATGGTTCGAGGTGCTCGGGCTGGACATCACGAAGCTGTCCGAACAAGTCAGCCGCTCGCTGATGACGCCCGGCGCCGTCTTTGAGAACGAGTTCCACTACAGCGATCATGCAGGCCTCAAGCGCTGGCTCGCGTTCAGTGCCACGGGCGAGTTCGACAACGGCTCGCGGATGAACGGCTATATCGCGGCGGTCACGGATATTACCCAGCGCAAGGCCAGTGAAACCGAACTGGCACAGCGGACGCGCGAATTGCGGCTGGTCACCGAAAACATCAACGATGTGGTCTTCCGGATCGGGCTTGATGGCCGCTGCCATTATGTGACGCCCTCCGTGCGCGATGCCCTGGGGCTTGATCCGCACAACCTGATTGGTCTGCCGGTGCTGGTGCGCATCCATCCGGACGATATCGAGAGCGTGCGCGCCGCTTTCGACGAACTTGCGCAAGGCAAGGCCAGTGATCTTACGATCGCCTATCGTGCGCTGCCGGCAACATCGCAGCAGGATTATCTCTGGCTCGAGGCAAACTGCAGGTTGCTGCGCAACCGAAAGGGCGAGCCGTTCGAGATCGTGGCTTCCGTGCGCGACATTTCGGCGCGCAAGCTGCTGGAACACGATCTGATCGAAGCCCGCCACCGCGCCGAGCAGGCTGCCGCGATGAAGAGCGAGTTTCTCGCCAATCTCAGCCACGAAATCCGCACGCCGATGCATGGCGTGATCGGGTTGGCGGAGCTGCTGCAGGACTATGACCTCGATGAAGCTGGCCGCAACTATGTCCGGCTGATCTCTGAATCCGGCGCAACCATGATGAAGCTGCTCAACGACATCCTGGATATTGCTAAGATCGACTCTGGCCGCGTGCAGCTTTCGCTCGAGCCGTTCGATCTGCACGAATGTCTGGCGGATTCGATGAGCCTGATGACCGCGAGCGCGGCTGGCAAAGGGTTGCGACTTGATCTCGATATTGCTCCGGATGTGCCGAGGCGCATCCTCGGGGATAGCTTGCGGCTCCGCCAGATCCTCGCCAATCTGATCGGCAACGCGGTCAAGTTTACCAAAAAGGGCCGGATCCGCCTGACGGCCAGGACCGAGGGCGATCAATTGGTCGTTTCGGTCGAGGATACCGGGATCGGCATTGCGAAATCGGCGCAGGACCGCGTCTTCGAGGATTTCATGCAGGCCGAGGCCGGCATCGCGAGCGGATACGGCGGCACCGGCCTCGGGTTGCCCATCTCGCGCCGGATCGCAGAAGCCATGGGCGGAACCCTGACCATCAGCAGCACGCCCGATGTCGGCACAACGCTGGTGCTGCGGATCGGCCTCACCCTGCCCGACGCCGCTGCCGTGCCCGAGCATCAGCCCGACGCGGTTTTATCGCGCCATCCGCTTGCGCCGATGCGGCTTCTGGTCGCCGAAGATGGCCGGACAAACCAGCTTATCGTAACGGCCATGCTGAAAAAGCTCGGCCATGAGGTCGCCTTGGCGCAGACCGGCCAAGAGGCGGTTGCGATGGTCCGAGAGGCGATCGCTGCGAACCATCCCTTCGGCGCGATTTTGATGGATGTGCAGATGCCGGGGATGGACGGCATCGCGGCCACCCGCGTCCTGCGCGGCATGGGCGTTTCAGCGAATGCGCTTCCCATCATTGCGCTAACCGCCAACGGCTATCAGGAAAATATCGACGACTGCCTTGCTGCCGGAATGCAAGGGCATCTGGTCAAGCCCGTGCGAATGGCCGAAATTGCCGCAGAGCTCGCAAGAGTCGCGGAGCCGAGTCCGGCCAAGATCTGATCGGAACCGCACGCCAGCACCGGTTAGTCCTAAAAAACTTCGTCCAACGGGGCGTTTGGCGGTTCTGGCCCCTCAGTTCAGTCTTTGATCCCGGTCCTCGGGAAATCGCGGCCCATTTTGCTATGCCAAGGCGTTTGCATGCGCGGTACGGTGGGAATCCGGAACCCGCCGGGGTTGTGGCATTGCTGGCAGACCGCGCCGAACGTCCCGTTGTGCACATCGTCCTGCTTGTGGCAATCAATGCAGCGGCTGCCGACTTTGACTTTGTCGACCGACTGCGGGTGGCATGCGGCGCAGGTGACGCGGGCGTGCAGGCCGATGAGCGGGAAGCCGGTCTTCGCATGGTCGAATTTCGCGACTTTCCAAGTGGACTGGCTGTGGCAGCTTTCGCATTTGGGCCCGTCCACGCCTTTGTGGACATCCTCGCGCGCATGGCAGCCCACGCAGGGCACCGGCGCGGCGCGTGGCCGGGCGGTGCGTGCGTGGCAGCCCGTGCAGGCGACCGTGCGGTGCGCCCCGCGCAAGGGGAAGGCGGCGACGCGTTCATGATCGAACGCGACCGCGCGCCAGTTGGTGGTAAGGTGGCAATCCGCGCAGCGCGGACCATCGGCCCCGTGGTGGACATCCTTCTGCAGATGGCACGAGATGCAGGCGGTCGATACGCCGTGCCATTGCTCCTTCACATGGCAGGCAAGGCACGGTGTCGTCCGGTGCGCCCCGGTTAGCGGAAAGCGCGTGCGATCATGATCGAACGGCAAGACTTCGCGCCAGCGGTTGGTAGTGTGGCACGACTGGCACTGCGGACCCAGCCGCCCGCGATGCACATCCTGCCGCGTGTGGCAGGCGGCGCAGGCCTGCGGCGTTTCGCGGAATCCGGTCATCCCGGCATGGCAGGCGGCACAGCGGGTGTGCACGTGCCCGCCGGTCAGGGGATAGGCCGACTGCGCCTGATGGTTGAAGGTTTTGCCATCGAGTGGCGGGGCGAGCCGATGCAGGACACCCTGATGTTCGACATGGCATTCGCGGCAGGCAGCCGTCCGCGCTTTTGGCGTGGTCCCATGAAACCGCGTATGCGTCGTCCGGTCCCGCGCGATGCCCTTGTGGCAGGCGAGGCACTGGCGCGGCTGCGCGGCGCGCTGGAACGATCGGTGACAGGCGGAGCACCGGGTTTCGAGCCGTGCGTGCCCTCGCGACAAGGCCCCCGGGCTGACCAGCCGCTCGATCACCGTTTCCGCATGGAGGGCTCCTGCACCGGCCAGCAGGGCAAGCACCTCTATCGCGACAAGGTGCCAGAACCAC
>CAIKKO010000246.1 GCA_903828025.1 uncultured Sphingomonadales bacterium | reverse complement strand
GGCGCGAGGAATAGAGAAGCGCGGCCGCCAGTGCGGCTGAGCCGATGGCGGCACCGGCGATGGCGGCGGGGCCAGCCCAACCGCCGGTCTCCCAGCTACCGGAATCCTTCTGGCCTTCCTTGTCGGTCTTCTTGGTCACGTCAGGCTCCTTGAACCTGCACCCAAGATTGGCCTGCTGCCCCGCGATTGCAAGCGGGGCGGACGGGCTGTCCGCAATGAATTGCAGATCAAAGCCCGTCGACCGCCTTGCTCACCATCACGTTGACCGAAACGCGGCGGTTCTTCGCTTTGCCTTCGGGGGTGCTGTTGTCGGCCTGCGGATCGGCGGTGGCCATGCCGGTGGGGGTGAGCATGCGGTAGGGCTTCCAGCCGCAGGCCTGCTGCAGATAATTGACCACGCGCGTGGCGCGCTGCTCGCTGATGCGCTGGTTGGCATCTTCGCTGCCGGTGGAGTCGGTGTAGCCCACCACGAGCATGACCGCGTTCTTGATGCCTTGCGCCTGCGTGGCGGCGGCGCAAAGATCGGCCTTGCCCTGCGGCGTGAGCACCGATTTGCCCGAGGCGAACAGCACGTTGGTGGTGCTCTTGATGTTGTATTCGTCGATATCGCCGAAGCGGCTGCGCAGCGATTCGGTCATCGCGCGGACTTCGGCGGTGGCGGCGGTCTGTTCTTCAAAGCCCTGCTTGGTGCCCGCGCGGATCATCGTCGCGATCTTGAGATCCTTGTCCTTGAACATGATGTCGCTGGCCATGAGCGCATCGCCCGATTGCAGCGTCCGCACGGTGACGGGCAGGCCATTGAGCAGCGCATTGGCCGCAAGCTGCTGGCGGCTCATGCCGAACAGGCCCTTGACCGACCGGATTCTGGTGTAATCGTTGATGTTGACGATGGTCTTGGTGCCGTCCTCGGCCGTCACCTCGATCCGGTCTGCGCTGCGGCGCGAGATATAGCCCTTGAGCTCCGGCCCGGCGGCCAGCGCGGTGGAGGGGCCGCCCTCGGGCGTGACAGTGGCGTGGATTTCGCCCGTCCGCGCATCAGGGGCAGGCTGCTGCGTTTCGACCGGCGGGAGTTCCTGCGCCTGCGCGAGCAGGCCGCCCGGGACCGAAGCCGCCAGCAGGGCAAGAGAGAACGCTCCCCGGTTCATGACACGCATACTCGTACTCCTTCGATCACTGTTTTTATGGACCCTATCGGGTGCGGCCCGCTTCGCTGCAAGATTTTGCGGTGAGAAGCTGAACGGCAACGCCTTCCTCAGTGCTGAACCAGCCTTTCCCCCGGATGAACAGAGGCGGCAGGATGGTCCGTTCCGGGGGTACGCCGTGCGGTTGATGCGGCGGGGCGATGCGGGGCTGCAAGGCAAGGAATTGGCCGGAATTTGCGCACAGAGGCAGGGCGTTGCGGGGGTGCGGTGGGCTGCATCGGGACCACGAAGGACGCAGAGCGAATTCCTCTGCCCCCTGCGGCGCAGGATCGCTTCACCTTCAATCGCACCAAACGTGGCGCTTCACCGAAAAATAGGGACTGACCCTATTTTTCAGACCAATTCCCGCACATCCGTCAGCCGCCCGGTCACCGCCGCTGCCGCCGCCATTGCGGGGCTGACGAGGTGGGTGCGTGCGCCGGGGCCTTGGCGGCCGACGAAGTTGCGGTTGGAGGTGCTGGCGCAGCGTTCGCCCGCCGGCACTTTGTCCGGGTTCATGCCGAGGCAGGCGGAGCAGCCGGGCTCGCGCCATTCGAGGCCCGCGTCGAGGAACACTTTGTCGAGCCCTTCGGCTTCGGCCTGCCGCTTGACGAGGCCCGAGCCGGGGACGACGATCGCCCACTTCACGTTCGCAGCCTTGGTGTGGCCCTTGAGCACGGCGGCGGCGGCGCGCAGATCCTCGATGCGGCTGTTGGTGCAGCTGCCGATGAACACGTTCTGGATCTCGACACTGTCCATGCGCTGGCCGGGCTGGAGCCCCATATACTCAAGGCTGGCGCGCGCGGCGGCCTGCTTCGAGGGGTCGGCGAAGCTTTCAGGCGCGGGGACGAGGCCGGTGATCGGCAGCACGTCTTCCGGGCTGGTGCCCCAGGTCACGCTGGGCGCGATGTCCGCCGCGTCGATCACCACGACCTTATCGTACGTCGCGCCCGGATCGGTGGCGAGGCTGCGCCACCACGCCACGGCCTTGTCCCAGTCCGCGCCTTTGGGGGCATAGGGGCGGCCTTCGACATAGGCGAACGTCTTTTCATCGGGCGCGATCAGGCCCGCGCGCGCACCGTGCTCGATCGCCATGTTGGACACGGTGAGGCGGCCTTCGATGCTGAGG
>CAIKKO010000245.1 GCA_903828025.1 uncultured Sphingomonadales bacterium | reverse complement strand
TCGGATCGTAGGAGACGTTGGTCAATTCCACCGCGCCCGGTTTGGCCGATTGCCCCGAGCAAGCAGAGAGCGACAGCGCAAGGACAAGCGAGCCGGTGACAAAGGTGCGGCGTTTCATGTGATGCACTCCCGTTGGTGTGGGGTCGTCCATAAACTCAATTGAATAGATAGACATTATAGTTTTGCTTCGCTGCTCCCAAGCCGGGTTTGCTGCTGCACCGTGCGAAACGTGCGCACGACCCCTTCGTTCCCCCGAATCGGCCCGAGCCCTTCCGCGACAAGTCTATCTCAACTTAGAAAGTAGAGAATGCTCTCGCGACCAAGCGACGCATATTGTCGACCAATTGAGTAGAGATTATGCCGAGCGGTAGACCGGCGGCAGCTTGCCCCGCGACGTGTCAGCGGGGTAAAACCGGACCGCGCCCCTTGTGCAGCCTGCCCCACGTCGTGCTATGCGCCTTTCGCATGTCACCTCACAGTAGCAATGGGCCATCATGGCTGGGCGCGTTCGGCCGCTGGGCAGCGGTCGCGGCTCGGGGGACTGGCAATGCATGATGAGGGACACAGTTCTGCGGACGCAGACCTTGCCGCGCAGGAGCGCGCGCTGGGGCCAGATACTGAAGCCCAACCTGCAGACGCCCAACCTGTCCCGGCCTACCGCTTCTTCAACCGCGAGCTGAGCTGGCTGGCGTTCAACCGCCGCGTGCTGGCCGAAGCGCAGAACCCGCACTATCCGGTGCTGGAGCGGCTCCGCTTCCTCTCGATTTCGGGCAGCAACCTCGACGAATTCATGATGGTGCGTGTCGCGGGGCTGGCCGCGCAAGTGCGCCAGCGCATCGACGAAGTCTCGATCGACGGGCTGACCCCGGCGCAGCAGTTGCAGGCCGCCTACATCGGGGTCGAGGAACTGGTGCGTGCACAGCAGGCCATCCTGAGCGATCTGACCGGCCTGCTGGGCGAGGCGGGCATCCATATCGTCGGCCCCGGCAAGCTGGACCGCGCGACCTCGGACTGGCTGGCGCACTATTTCCAGGAGCATGTCTTCCCCGCGCTGACCCCGCAGGCGATCGACCCGGCGCATCCCTTCCCCTTCATCAACAACCAGGGCACCGGCATTCTCTTCACGCTGGCTCGGATCGCCGATAACGAGCCGGTCAACGAGATGATCCTCATTCCCCCTGCGCTGCCCCGCTTCGTGCGGCTGCCCGGTGACAAGGCCAACGCGCAGGCAAGCTGGATCAGCATCGAGGAACTGATCCTGCGCAACGCGATGAAGCTGTTTCCGGGCTTCCGCATCCTCGGCCACGGCACGTTCCGCGTGCTGCGCGACAGCGACATCGAAGTCGAGGAAGATGCCGAGGATCTGGTCCGCTATTTCCGCACCGCGATCCAGCGCCGCCGCCGGGGCAAAGTGATCCTGCTGCAATTGCAGGAAAACTTCGACCCCGCCGCCGAACAATTGCTGCGCGACAAGCTGCGGCTCGACCATGCCATGGTGATCAAGGCGGGCGGATTGCTCGCCATGAACGGGCTTTCGGCGATCGTCGACACCGACCGGCCCGAACTCAAGTTCGAACCGTACAACCCGCGCTATCCCGAGCGGGTGCTGGAACATGACGGCGATTGCTTCGCCGCGATCCGCGCCAAGGATCTGGTCATCCACCACCCGTTCGAGAGTTTCGACGTGGTCGTGGATTTCCTGCGGCAGGCGGCGTCCGACCCCGACGTGGTGGCGATCAAGCAGACGCTCTACCGCGCAGGCAAGCAATCGGCCGTCATCGCGGCGCTGATCGCGGCGGCGGAGGCAGGCAAATCGGTGACCGCCGTGGTCGAGCTCAAGGCCCGGTTTGACGAAGAGCAGAACCTCCATTGGGCGAGCCAGCTGGAGCGCGCCGGGGTGCAGGTGATCTACGGCTTCGTCGACTGGAAGACCCACGCCAAAGTCTCGATGGTCGTGCGGCGCGAGGGCGATGCCTACCGCACTTACTGCCACTTCGGCACGGGCAACTACCACCCGTTCACCGCGCGCATCTACACCGACCTCAGCTTCTTCACCGCAGACCCCAAGTTCGGGCGCGATGCCGGGCTGCTGTTCAACTTCATCACCGGCTATATCGAGCCCAAGGCGACCGAAATGCTGGCGATTGCGCCCATCGGGGTGCGCCGCAAGCTCTATGAATGCATCGACCGCGAGATCGCGCTGGCCGCGTCGGGCAAGCCGGGGGCGATCTGGGCCAAGCTCAATTCGCTGACCGACAGCCAGCTCATCAACCGGCTCTACGCCGCGAGCGCGGCCGGAGTGGAAATCAACCTCGTGATCCGCGGCATCTGCTGCCTGCGGCCGGGCGTGCTGGGGCTTTCGGAGCGCATCCGGGTCAAGTCGGTGATTGGCCGCTTCCTCGAGCACAGCCGCATCTGGGCCTTCGGCAACGGCGCGCCGCTGCCCAACCGGCGCGCACGGGTGTTCATTTCCTCGGCCGACGGGATGTCCCGCAAT
>CAIKKO010000244.1 GCA_903828025.1 uncultured Sphingomonadales bacterium | reverse complement strand
GCCGAGTGCGAAGATCACGTCATCGCGCACCAGCGCGCGCATATATTCGATCTGCGTGGCCGAGCGGGGCACGATGGTTTTCTTGCGGGTGCGGATCATGATCGGCGGCGCGCCATCGGGGGCGCCGGTGATGATGCCCTCCAGCGTGGGCTCGCTCGACATCATGATCAGCGATTCGACTGCCCCGGCATCAACCTCGTGCCCCGCCAGCAGCCGTTGGTGCATGCCTTTCAGCACATCGCGCGCGCGGGCGACGGCGTCGTCCGGCCCTTCGATCACCGCCTTGTTGCCGCGTGCCGAGATATAGACGCCGAGCCGGTTTTCGATCTGCACGAGGTTCTGGTCGAATTGGCCGAACAGCGCGCCGAGCACGGTCTGCTCGTCGAACTCGATCTCGATCCGCGCTCGTCTGGGCGTATCGGATCGCTGTGCCTCCGGGCGCTGCACGTCAGGCCGCTCACGGCCGAATGTGCGGTGGGCCTCGTCTTGCGGGCGGGAGAATTTGCGGGCCATGCGCTCCTTTCAGGGTCAATGGCACCAGATTAGGCGGCGATGCGACAGGCGCAAGACAACTGGCCGGGAAATCGCACCGGCCGGGCAGATATGCACGGCCTTGTGGGCGAGTGCGCGCGTCGCCGCCGCCAGCTTGCCGTATCGCCGCGCGATCATGTCCAATAATTAAGTCTGCGGCATGGCTGGCGTTCATGCGGCGGAGGGTATTCCTAGCTTTGCCGCCAAACTTACGCCCAGGCGGCATCAAGAGGAGAATACCCCGTGCGCAAGACACTTCTGGCATGCATCACCGTTGCTGCGCTCACGTTGACCGGCACGGCTGCGCAGGCCCAGCCAGCGACCCCTTCCGCCCAGACTCATGCGGACCGCAAGGAAGCGGCGCGGCAGCGCGATCAGGCGCATGCCGATCGCGTTGCAGCGATGAAGGCCCACGACAAGCAGGAGGCTGACAAGCGTGAGGCGATGAAGGCCCGCGACAAGCAGGCGGCTGACAAGCGTGCAGAGAAGAAGACTGCCGACAAGCAGTCGGCAGACAAGCGCGAGGCAAAGAAGACCACCGACAAGCAGGCAGCAGACAAGCGCGCTGCTGGCAAGTCAGCCAAGACGGCAACGCCGCACACCTGATCCCTCCGGGGGGGCAGACGCGCTGCGATCAGGTCGCAGCGCGTGCCACCCGTTGCCCGCTCAGCGAATTGGGCCCCGCTTCAATCAGATCAAGCTCGACCAGATCACCCAGCTTCGCCTCGCCGGTGAAGTGGACCGATTGCAGCCAGGGTGATTTGCCCAGCCACTGCCCGGCATGGCGGCCCTTGCGCTCGACCAGCACGGCGCAGCGCTTGCCCACGCTGGCCTGATTGAACGCAAGACTGTGGCGCTGGAGCGCTTCCTGCAGCCGCTGCAACCGCGCGTCCATCACCTCGGGCGCGATCTGGCCATCCATGCTTGCTGCCGGGGTGCCGGGCCGCGCTGAATACTTGAAGCTGAACGCCTGTGCATAGCGCGCCGCATCGACGATCTGCAGTGTCTCGGCAAATTCCGCTTCGGTCTCGCCCGGGAAGCCGACGATGAAATCGCCCGAAAGCGCGATATCGGGCCGCACCGCGCGCACCCGCTCCAGCAGGCGCAGATAGCTTTCCGCCGTGTGGCTGCGGTTCATGGCTTTCAGCACCCGGTCGCTGCCCGATTGCACCGGCAGATGCAGGAATGGCATGAGCTTGGGATTGGAGCCATGCGCCTCGATCAGCGCGTCATCCATGTCCGCCGGGTGACTGGTCATATAGCGGATGCGCTGCAGCCCGTCGATTTCAGCCAGCGCCTCGGCCAGCGCGGCGAGGCCGGCCGGGCGGCCCTTGTCGTCGCTGCCGGACCACGCGTTCACATTCTGGCCGAGCAGCGTGATCTCCACCGCCCCGCCTTCGACCAGCGCCTGCGCTTCGGCCACCAGATCGGCGTAAGGCCGCGAAAGCTCCGCGCCGCGTGTATAGGGCACCACGCAATACGTGCAGAACTTGTCGCAGCCTTCCTGCACCGTCAGGAATGCCGATGCCCCCGCCTTTCGGCGGCGCGGCAGTGCGGCGAACTTGGCCTCGGCCGGCATGTCGGTCTCGGTCGCGCGGCCCCCGGCAGCGGCCTGCGCCACCATCGCGGGCAAGCGGTGATAGGCCTGCGGGCCGACCACCACGCGCACGCCCGGCGCGCGGGCCATGATCTCTGCGCCTTCTGCTTGCGCGACGCAGCCTGCCACCGCAATCAGCGGCACCGAACCATCTGCGCGCCGCCCGTCCTTGAGGATGCGCCCGATGTCCGAATAGACCTTCTCGGTCGCCTTCTCGCGGATATGGCAGGTGTTGAGCACGACAAGGTCCGCGTCCTCGCGCGCGTCCGCCGCCGTCATGCCCTCGGCGGCGAGCAATTCGGCCATGCGCTCACCGTCATAGACGTTCATCTGGCAGCCGAAGCTTTTGACGTGAAAAGTGCGGGGGGGCGGGGAAGCAGCCATAAGCCGCGCCCCATACGCGAGATCGGCGGGGGGGTGAAGGGGCGATTAAGCGGGTGGGGCAGGGCAGTCCTGACCCTAGGCCGCGTCCTTGTCCCCCGCCACATAGCGCACCGGTGCCACGTCGAATGCAAACGGGCGCAGCGGTTCGCCCAGCGCGGCTTCGAGCGCAGGTTCTATGCGCGAGCGGGCTTCGGCGGCGATGGCTTTGCGGCCCGCCAGATCGCGCGGGTCGAACGGTTCGAGGAAGTGCACTTCGAGCCGGAACGATCCGCGGCGGGACATCACGCGCTTGCCGTTGGAAACGCCGTCTTCGGTGCCGATCCAGCCGATCCATTCGCTCACCCGGCCATAATCGAGCACTACCGGCTGCACCAGCACGCCCGGCGGCGGCGGTTCGAGCACGCGCAGCATCGAGGTCTTGAACGGCAGCAGCGATTTGCCATCGGTGCAAGTGCCTTCGGGGAACACGGTGATCGACCAGTTGTCGGCCAGCGCTTCCTTCAGGCGGTTGATCTGGTCGGCCACGCCCATACGGTCCTCGCGGCTGACGAACACGGTGCGGTTGATCCGCGCCAGCCAGCCCACGATGGGGGCCTGCGCCAATTCGGCCTTGGCGACAAAGGCGGTGCCGCTCGCGCCGCCAAGCGCAAGGATATCGACCCACGAGAGGTGGTTGGAAATATAGAACACATCGCGCTTGAGCGGCACGCCGTGCACCCGCACCCGCGCGCCGACAATGCGCGCGGCCATGAACAGGAACACGCGCGGGAAGGGCGAGCCATAGTGCACCACGCGGTAGAGATAGTGCAGCGGCACGCAGATCAGCATGGCCAGGATCAGGCCGATCCCGCGCAACGCGATCCGCATCCAGCCGATCCAGGAGATTGGCGCGCCCCGTTCAGGCCCCACCTTGCGGCGGGCCCTACGCCTCGCGATCAGACTTGACACCATAAAGCTCCATACGGTGATCGACGAGGCGGTAGCCCAGCCGTTCGGCAATCTGGCGCTGCAGCGCCTCGAGTTCGGGATCGACGAATTCGATGACCTTGCCGGTCTCGACATCGATCAGATGGTCGTGATGCGCCTCGGGCGTCGCCTCGTAGCGCGAGCGCCCGTCGCCGAAATCGTGACGGTCGAGAATTCCCGCCTCTTCGAACAGGCGAACGGTGCGGTAGACGGTGGCGATGGAAATGCGCGG
>CAIKKO010000243.1 GCA_903828025.1 uncultured Sphingomonadales bacterium | reverse complement strand
CCGCCGCGCAAGCCGCGCCCCACCATGTCGATTGATAGCCTCTCCCAACTGACCGATCCCGACCGCGCGCCGCGCGTGGTGTTCAAGGTCGGCTCGGCGCTGCTGGTCGGCGCGGATGGTGAGGCCCGGCGGGACTGGCTGGCGGCGCTGGTGGCGGAGATCGCGGCGGCGCGTGGGCGCGGGCAGGAAGTCATCATCGTATCCTCCGGAGCAATTGCGCTGGGCGCGCGCAAACTCGGGCTCGCGCGCGGGGGCAGGGGGAGCCTCGCCGATGCGCAGGCCGCCGCCGCCGTGGGTCAGATCGCGCTGGCGGGGCTCTGGGCAGAGCTCTTGGGCAGCCACAGGCTGATCGCCGCGCAAGTGCTGCTCACGCTGGAAGATCTGGAGGATCGCCGCCGCTATCTCAACGTCACCGCCACGCTGGGCACACTGCTGGCGGCGGGCGCGGTGCCGGTGATCAACGAGAACGACACGGTCGCGACCGAGGAAATCCGCTTCGGCGACAACGACCGCCTCGCCGCGCGGGTGGGGCAAGCGGCGGGGGCGAGCGCGGTGGTGCTGCTTTCGGATATTGACGGACTGTACGACCGCGATCCGCGTCTTGATGGCGCGGTGCGCGTGCCGGTGGTGCGCGGGGTTACCCCGGAAATCCACGCCATGGCGACGGGCGGCTCGTCCTCGGGCCTCGGCTCGGGCGGGATGACGTCCAAGCTGCAGGCGGCGGAAATCGCGGGCCTCGCGGGGATCGCGCTCGCGATCATCGACGGCCGTCCGGTTGCCCCGCTCGCCGCCGCGCTGGCGGAACAACGCGGCACGCTGTTTTGCCCGCCGAGGAAAGCCCGCGCGCGCAAGGCGTGGCTGGGCGGCAAGCTGCGCATGAAAGGCGCGGTCGCGGTCGACGCGGGCGCAGCGGCGGCGCTGGGTAGGGGTTCCAGTCTGCTCGCCGCCGGGGTAATCCGGGTGGAGGGCAGCTTCAGCCGGGGCGATGCGATTGCCGTGCTCGGCCCCGATGATGCGGTGCTCGCGCGGGGGCTCAGCGAATATGACGCTGCCGAATGCGCGGCGCTCATGGGCCATCCGTCCAGCGAGCATGAGGTGCTGCTCGGCTATGCTCCGCGTTCGGCGCTGATCCACCGCGACCAGTTGGTGATGCTGTGAGCGACGAGGCACGCAGGGGCGACCTTGTCGCGGTTACCGGCGCGACCGGCTTTGTCGGGCAGGCGGTGCTGCTCGCCGCCGCGCGCCACAAGCTCGATCTGCGCGCGCTGACCCGGCGCAAGCAGCGGCTACGCGGCGGGGTCGACTGGGTCGCGGGCGATCTGGGCGATACCGATGCGCTGAAGCGGCTGATGGAGGGCGCGAGCGCGGTGATCCACATCGCCGGAGTGGTCAATGCGCCCGATGCAGCGGGCTTTGACGAAGGCAATGTGCAGGGCACCTTGCGCGTGATCGAAGCCGCGCACGCGATGGGCGTGAACCGCGTGGTCCATGTCTCCTCGCTCGCCGCGCGCGAGCCGGAGCTATCGCTTTACGGCGCGTCGAAGCTGCGGGGGGAGAAGCTGGTGCGCGCCTCGGGCCTCGATTGGACCGTGGTGCGCCCGCCCGCCGTCTATGGCCCGCGCGATACCGAAATGCTCGAACTGTTCCGCCTTGCGCGGCGCGGTTTCATCCCGCTGCCGCCCGATGGCAAGCTTTCGATCATTCATGTCGCCGATCTCGCCGAACTGCTGCTCAGGCTGGTGCCCAGCGGCGAGGAGGTGACGCACCAGATGTTCGAGCCTGACGACGGCGAACCCGGCGGCTGGACGCATGTGCGGCTCGCGCATGCCATCGGCGCGGCGCTCGATCGGCGCGTGAGGCCAATGCCGCTCTCGCCGCGCATGGTCGG
>CAIKKO010000242.1 GCA_903828025.1 uncultured Sphingomonadales bacterium | reverse complement strand
CGATACCGGCTGTGTCATGAAGCCATCGGGCGATTCCAGCGCGATGCTGAAATCGGTGGTGCCGGAGGGATTGAGTGTGGGATCGGCCTCGCAGCCAAAGCTGCCGCCATCGGCGTAGCCCTTGCAGGCCAGCCCGATCCGGAACTCCAGCGTATCGAACGCCCCGATCGAGATGCCACTGCCGGGTGCTGCGGCGCTTGCCTGATAGAATGGCGTGCCACCCTTGCTGCGCTGCACCGTGGTATCCCAGGCCAGCACGCCGAACTGTGCCGCCGGATCATGTTCGAACAGCGCAGACTGGACAAAATAGCTGAGCCCGCCTGTCTCGTTGCCAAGGCCCGCTGCGCCGGCGCCGATCGGCCGCACGAAATCATCGAGCACGAGGCTGCCCTTGCGCGCGACATTGTCAACGTAAGTCCGGCGAAAGCGGCTGATTTTGGTGAGCCTGCCGGGCAAGCGGTAGGCGGGATCAAGCACTTGTCCGAACACCGCGACCGGATCAGACCCCAGGTTGGCGCGGAAGAACGCGGTTACGGGATAGAGTGCGGTCATACGCTGCGTATCGGACCCGGCCGCATTGGGATCGAACAGCACCGGCTGCTGCGGATCGAGGCTGTAGCAGCCTTGCGAATCTGATTGCTGCCATTCGGTGTTGTAGAAATTGTGGTTGGTCCCCTCGACCGCGAACATCGACTTGGGGGAAGGCTGTGTTTCGGCGCGCGCGGTGATCATGCGGTCGAACACATGCTGGCCCTCAAGGTCCGATACATCCCCGTCGCACGTCGGCAACAGCACGTTCCACGCGACACCCTCGGCATTGAGCACGCGGTCCGTCTGCCCGTCGACCGGGGCGAGCTCGAACACGGCGCGGAAGGTCGGCTTGTTGGTGAACTGGCCCGGCCAGATGCTCCCCACATCGCGGTACTGGTTGAGCGCCGCGCGCACGCCTTCACCACCGCGCGAATGGCCGAACAGGCCGATCTGCGTGAAATCGAGCTTCCCACGCAGATTAAATCCCACGGTTTTCAAGGATGAGCCCGCAGTATTCCAGCGGTCCAGCTGGATCAGGTGGCGCAAGATCAGGCGGCCGCGCCGCAGGTTCAGGCCGAAGTCCCCGTCATCACCGAAGCTGGCATTGATCCCGCGGTTGGCATTGATCGAAACGACATAATAGCCCCATGAGGCCAATTGGTTGGCCAGATAGGCATAGCCTTCGTGGCTGGGCACCACGACATAGCCATCAGGGCAGCGGCCGGTGTCGGTATACGTCGAATCGTCGTCGAGCCGGCCGGGGAAGGCGGGGTCGAAGTGCCCGCAGGTCGAGTGATTGCCATGCAGCATCACGATCAGCGGCCGCGCGCCGGTCGCGTTGGTCGGACGATAGATCCGTGCCCAGAGCTCGGTAACCGTGAACGGCGCGACCAGCACATCGCGCTTGGCCGGGAGCTTGTATTCGCTGCTTTCCACCGTGTAGGGGCCGCGCCCGGTCGGGTCAGGGGCGACTTGCGCCAGCGCGGGCACGGCAACGCCGAGACAGGTGACCATAACGAAAAGGCGAATCAATCTTGGCAGCAGAATCGTGTCCCCCGGCCTGCGCAACGAACCCATCTGGCTCTGAGCGCGCAAATGAGCCGCCAGCAGATGAACCGTGGCTGTATGGAGCATGGCAAGGTGACAGTGGTGCGTAGCGGCGCCCAGTTTCGGCGCAGTGCGCGTTACTTTTCGAGCAGGCGCGGCATCAGTTCGACGAAATTGCACGGCCGATTCCGGCTATCGAGCTGCTCGGCGAGAATGCCGTCCCAGCCATCCTTGACCGCGCCGTTCGAGCCGGGGAGCGCGAAAATATAGGTGCCGCGCGCCACCACGGCGCAAGCGCGTGACTGGATCGTGCTGGTGCCGATGGTCTTGAAACTCAGCCAGCGGAACAGCTCGCCAAATCCCGGTATGTCGCGCGTCTTGACCCGGTCGAGCGCTTCGGGGGTAACATCGCGGCCCGTAAGCCCGGTGCCGCCGGTGATGATCACGGCATCGACCCCGCGGTCGTCGATCCAGTTGTTGAGCCGGCTGGCAATCCGCGCCGCGTCATCCTTCTCGATGGCCCGGGCAGTGAGGTGATGGCCTGCCGCCTTGATCCGTTCGGCCAGAATATTGCCCGAGGTGTCGTCCTCGGGGCCGCGCGTGTCCGAAACGGTCAGCAGCGCGATATGGATCGGCTTGAACGTGCGGGCCGGATCAATTGCCACGCGAGGCGATCCTGACACTTTCGGCCCCAGTGAGTCCGGGGAACTTGGGCCACATGCCCTGCGCCAGCCCAAGACGGCTTTCCGAAGGGCCGCCAGCCTGCCGCTCGTACATCCAGTAATTGCGCATCACGATCGAGACGTAGCCGCGCGTTTCCCAATAGGGGATCGATTCCATCCATAGCAGCGGATCGCCGTTGTCCCGGATCTGCGCATTCCAGCGCGAAATCGGCAGCGGCCCCGCGTTGTAGGCCGCGATCACTTTGGGCAGCAGCCCGCCGGTCGCGCCCGAATCGCGCAGCTGGACAAGGTAGCTCTGGCCGAACGCCAGGTTCACGTCCGGCAGGTCGAGCTGCTTTTCGCGTCCGCTCATAGACGGCTCATTGCGGGTCAGGCCTCGGGCGGTGCCGGGCAGCACTTGCATCAGCCCGCGCGCGCCGGCTGGGCTGACAACGGCGGTGCGGAAGTTCGATTCCTGCAGCGAATGCGCAAAGAGCAAGGCCGGATCAACCTTCCAGCCTGTTGCGGGAACCCAGCGCGGTGCGGGGAAGCGCGCGGCGGCATCGGGACGGGCACCAGAGGGGGCGTTGTAGGCCATCCACAGCTGCGTGGCAGGCAGGCCGAGATCGCGGGCGAGGCGCGAAAGCGGCGCATACAGCGAAGGATCGCCGATCCGCGCCTGATGGCGCAGCAATTCGTCGGCGAGGCCATCCTCACCGATTTCGGCCAGTTGCACGGCAAGGCGGACATTGCTTACCTGACGCAGCTGTTGCCAGTCATCGCCTGAAAAGTCGGGCGCAGCGGCCGGAGTGCTTTCGCGCAGGCCCAGCGCCTCGCTGGCGATCATACCATAGAGCGTATCGCGCAGGCGGGCCGCATTGCGCAGCGAATTGGCCACCCTCTCGGGGGCACGGCAGCGCATCCACGCACGTCCGGCCCAATAGTTTGCAGCGGAGGCGAGCTCGTCGTTCTGCGCCATGCCGGCGGCCTGCTCGAAGCTGGCGGCCGCGTTCTGGCAATCGTCTGCACGCCACGAGGCGAGCCCGGAGGTCCATAGCGCTTCGGCCACCCACGGGCCGTTGCCGCCCTGTAGAGCCCCGAGCGAAACCGCGCGGGCGTTGATATCATCATTGCCGATATAGAACGCCCAGCCCACGCGCTGGTGCCATTCGGCGCGCGCTTCGGCGGAAAGGTTCGCCTCAATCCCGTCGAGCAACACGCGCGCGCCCATGGGATCGTCGTTCTTGATGCGGTCCTGAATCGCAAGCGCCACGCTATCGGGCATTGTGCCGTCAGCCACGGGCCTCGGCTTGATCCGCTTGGGCAGACCCGGCAGCGCGACCATCGGCTGCGCGCTCGGCAGGGCGGGCAGTTCGACAGCCCCGCGCTTCAGCGCAAGTCGGCCAATCTGGTCGGCCCATGGCAAATCGGGTGCAGCGGCCAGCAACTGGGCAAGCGGCGCAAGATCTGTGCGCGGCGAACTTGCAGCGAGATAGAACTGCGCGCGCGCCACGGCATGGAGCGGCCCGTCGGCGCGCTGCGCCAGCAAGGTCTGCACCGTGGGCCAGTCCTCGCGCTCGATCGCGCCGAACATCTGCTTGTAATAGGCGCGGTCTTCCTGGCTCAGCAGCGCAGGGACCGCCGTGCGATCGGCGCGCGAGCGGAAATATTCGGCGGCAGCGCTGTTGGCGCTGACAGGCGTGGCGGACGCGGCCGTCAGGACGGCCGCCAAACCCAACAGGGCAGCCCGGCCAAATCGGTTTGTCTTCACGACTTCTTCACCGCGGAATTGTTCCCGTTCATGCAAGCCAGCCTCCACAAGGGGCCGGCACCCCGTTCACTGCGCATCCGGACCAACCGGACCCCCGTCCAGCCAGCGCTGCCAAACCCCGGCTTTCCAGCCCGGTTTGGCCAGCAGAGTTTCCAGATCATACTCGAAACCCGCCGAAACGGTGCCAGACTCATGGTTAAACCCGCGTAAATGCAGAGCGCTATGCGCTGAATCGTGCCCCATAAGCGCCAGAATGTCGCTCCGGCCAAAGACGAGGAGGCGTTCCGGCGCAACCAGCGTGACATGGCGCGCCAGCACCGCACCGAGGCCGGCTCCGGCCAGAGCCGCCCAATCGGGCAGGGCAATCCGAGCCGGAAGGGCCGAGGCGCGGTAAACCCGGGCCGGATCGACCCCGAACGCGGCCAGCATCGCATCGAGCAGGCGGCCGGTCTTGCCAGAAAGCAGCGCCCCCTCGTCATCCTCGGCGGGCATCGGCACCAGCACCATCAGCGCCGGATTCGCCGGGCCTGACGGCGGCACCCGGGCCAATCCGCGCGGCGCAAGCGATGGCTCGGCCAGCCACCACGGCGCGAAGTCTGGCAATGTTGCAGGCCAGCGCGTGCGGTCTGCCGCGATTGGCCCGGCTTCGGGCACTGGCGGCGCGGCGCGGGTGGGCTTGGGAGCCGGGGTTTGCTCAGCCTTTGGCGCGGGCACCGGAGCCGCCGCAGCCAACCAGTCCTGCGGCGCATCGAGGAAGGCATAATCGACCCCCGCCTCGCGCCACCACGCGAGCGCGGCTTCGAGGCCATCGCCAAGCCCGCTGGTTCCTGTGTCAAGCTGTCCCATCACCATCCGGTCTTGACCTTGCTTGCGCCAGCTTTCAAGGCGAAGACTAAGGTTTCGGGGCATGACGTGCCCGGTCTGTGTTCAATTGCCTGCGGTCGGAGCGAGATAGAATGAGCGAACGGGAATCGATGCCGTATGACGTCGTGATCGTCGGTGGCGGGCCGGCCGGTCTGGCTGCGGCGATCCGCATCAAGCAGGTCAACGCCGATATCTCGGTGTGCATCCTTGAAAAAGGCTCGGAAATCGGCGCGCATATCCTGTCTGGCGCGGTGGTCGATCCCAAGGCGCTCGATGAACTGCTGTCAGACTGGCGCGAGCAGGGCTGTTCGCTGGCTGAAGTGCCCGTCACCGACAACTGGCACTGGGTGATGAGCCGCACCGGCAAGACCGCGCTGCCGCATTGGCCGATGCCTCCGTTCATGTCGAACCACGGCAATTACACCGGCAGCCTTGGCAACCTCTGCCGCTGGCTTGCCGAGCAGGCCACCGAACTGGGCGTGGAGATCTTCCCCGGCTTCCCGGCAGCTGAAGTCCTGTTCAACGAGGCGGGCACGGTGATTGGCGTCGCCACCGGTGATATGGGCGTGGGCAAGGACGGGGAGCGCAAGGGTGATTATCAGCCTGGCATGGAGCTCCACGGCAAATACACCCTGTTTGCAGAAGGTGCGCGCGGACACCTGACAAAGCGCTTGAAGGCGAAGTTTGACCTTGAGCGGGATTGCCAGCCGCAAGTCTATGGCATCGGCATCAAGGAACTGTGGGATATCGATCCCGACAAGCATGTGCAGGGCCGCGTGATCCACACACAGGGCTGGCCGCTGTCGGAAAGCAATTCATGGGGGGGCGGGTTCCTCTATCATCAGGCGAACAATCAGGTCGCCCTGGGTTTCGTCACCGCGCTCGATTACGCGAACCCCTACGTCTACCCGTACGAAGAGTTCCAGCGCTGGAAGCAGCATCCGGAAATCCGCGCGATCCTCGAAGGCGGCCGCCGCGTGTCCTATGGCGCGCGCGCGATCAACGAGGGCGGGTGGCAGTCGGTGCCGAAGCTCGCGTTCCCCGGCGGCGCGCTCATCGGGTGCTCGGCCGGCTTCGTCAACGTGCCGCGCATCAAGGGCAGCCACACCGCGATGAAGAGCGGGATGCTGGCCGCCGAGGCCATCACCGCTGCGATCGCTGCGGGCCGCGAGCAGGATGAACTGGCCGAATACGATACCGCCGTCCGCGAAAGCTGGATCGCCAAGGAACTCAAGCTCGTCCAGAATGCGCAGCCGCTCGTCGCCAAGTTCGGCGGCGCGCTCGGCACCGTGCTGGCAGGCGCGGACATGTGGGCGCGCGTGCTCCGGGTGAATCCGGTCAAGGGCATGAAGCACCACCGCGACAGCGACGCGACGATGCGCGCCGACTTGTTCAAGCCGATCGAATACCCCAAGCCCGATGGCGTGATCAGCTTCGACCGCCTGACCTCGGTGGCGTTCTCCTATACCAACCACGAGGAGGACCAGCCCTGCCACCTCGTTTTGAAAGACCCGTCGGTCCCGACCGCGATCAACCTGCCGATCTATGCGGGGCCCGAAGCGCGGTTCTGCCCGGCGGGCGTCTATGAGTTCCTCACCGATCATGCGGGGGCACCGCGCCTACAGATCAACGCCCAGAACTGCGTCCACTGCAAGACGTGCGACATCAAGGACGCGACGCAGAACATCGAATGGGTCACGCCCGAAGGCGGCGGCGGCCCCAACTATCCGAATATGTGAGGCTAGTTCCTCCCCCAACGGGGGAGGGGGACCACCGCAGGTGGTGGAGGGGCACCCAGCGTGATCACCGGACCTCGCGACACAGTCAAACGCGCTCGCAAGTTGCGCAGCGAAATGAGCCTGCCAGAAGGTCTCCTCTGGCGGGCTCTTCGCGAGAGGCCCGGCGGCTTCAAGTTCCGCCGCCAGCATCCGGCAGGAGTCTACGTGCTCGATTTCTACTGCGCGGCAGCGAGATTGGCGATTGAGGTGGATGGCTTTGCCCATGATTCTGCGGATGCGGTCAAGCGTGATGCAGCGCGGTCGCATTTCCTGCGGTCGCAAGGCGTGGCGACATTAAGGGTTCCCGCCAAAGTCGTGCTCGACGATATGGGGGTTGCCATCGGGCGGATAACCGAAGTTTGCGTTGAGCGCGTAGCGAAAGTCGCACTCAACCGCGCTGTGCCCCTCCACCATCCTGCGGATGGTCCCCCTACCCGGGACGGGGAGGAACGATGAGGGAAACCGCTTACGCCAAGATCAACCTCGCACTCCACGTCCGGCGGCGGCGCGAGGATGGCTATCATGAGCTTGAAACGCTGTTTGCCTTCGTCGATGCGGGCGATGAACTCGCGGCCACGCCCGCCGTGCACGACAGTCTCCATGTGTTCGGCGAATTTGGCACCGGCCTTTCTGATCCGTTTGGAAATATCGTCGCCAAGGCGCTGAATTGCTTGCCGCATGGGCCGGGTTGGGCCGTCACGCTGGAAAAGCGCCTGCCGGTAGCGGCGGGGCTTGGCGGGGGCTCGGCGGATGCGGGCGCGGTGTTCCGCATGGTCGAGCGCGCGCAGGGCTTGCCGGATGACTGGGCGGAGCGCGCCGCCCGATTGGGCGCAGATGTTCCCGCCTGCGTGCGCAGCGAGGCCTGCATCGGGCGCGGCACCGGGACCGAGCTTGAACCCGTTACCAATGATCTCGCCGGTACCCCGGTGCTGCTGGTCAATCCGCGCATACCGCTCGCCACGGGCCCGGTGTTCAAGGGTTGGAACGGAATCGACCTTGGTCCCATGCCGTCAGGTGATTTGCGCACCATCGCGCTTGAAGGCCGCAACGATCTGGAGCCGAGCGCTTTCGCGTTGGTGCCCGAGATCGTGGATGTGCTCGCGGCGCTCAAGGCCAGCGGCGCATGGCTTGCGCGCATGTCAGGTTCAGGCGCAACCTGCTTTGCGCTTTACGATAGCCCGGAAGCCTGCACCGCCGCTGCCGCAGCGCTGCCTGCAACATGGTGGCACCTGACAGGAGCCCTGCGATGAGCGAAGCCTTCCAGATCCTTGGCACCCCGCGCTTCGGCGGCATTCTGGTCGTCTCCGATCACGCCTCGAACCGCGTGCCGGTCGATATTGATCTCGGCGTTGATCCCGCGCTGCTCGAACAGCATATCGCGGTGGATATCGGCGTGGCCGGTGTTGCCGCCATGATGGCGCAGCGCCCCGGGATCGCGGCATTCCTCGGCAATGTCAGCCGCCTCGTCTGCGATTTCAACCGCGACGAACACGGCCCCACCGTCTGCCCCATCGCCAGCGACGGTCACGCCATTCCCGGTAACGCGCTGGACCATGCAGGCCACGAAGCCCGGCTCGCGCGGTTCTATCGGCCTTACCACGCAGGCCTCGCCACGCAGCTCGACGCCATGCCGCCCGCGCTGATCCTCTCGCTGCACAGCTTCACGCCGCAACTGGCCAGCGATCCGGCACAGCTGCGCCCCTGGCATGTCGGCGTGCTCTACAACGCGGATGACCGCGCGGCGCGCATCGCCATTCCGCTGCTTGAAGCCGAAGGCCTCGTGGTCGGCGATCAGGAGCCTTATTCGGGCCGCCTGCTCAATGCGACGATGAACCGCCATGCCGAAACGGAAGGGCGGCCTTACCTTGGCATCGAGGTGCGGCAGGATCAGATCACCGATCCCGCCAACCACGCGCTCTGGGCCGAGCGCCTCGCGCGGATCGCAAATCGGGTTGCCGTCTCGCTCGGAGGCTGAACGATCCCGGATGGTTGCGGAGATTACTTTCGACCCCTTTGCAGGCTTGGAGTAGGTGCAGTCGCTTGTCGCCCCGAGGCGATTCTCGTGACGGAGAGAGTGCAATGCCGGTTTATCGTTCCAGAACCACCACCCACGGCCGCAACATGGCGGGCGCACGCGGGCTGTGGCGCGCGACAGGCATGAAGGACAGCGATTTCGGCAAGCCGATCATCGCGGTGGTCAACAGCTTCACCCAGTTCGTGCCGGGCCATGTCCACCTCAAGGACCTTGGCCAGCTGGTCGCGCGCGAGATCGAGGCTGCTGGCGGAGTTGCCAAGGAATTCAACACCATCGCGGTCGATGATGGCATCGCCATGGGGCATGACGGCATGCTCTATTCGCTGCCCAGCCGCGATCTGATCGCCGACAGCGTCGAGTTCATGGTCAACGCCCACTGCGCCGACGCCATGGTGTGCATCTCGAACTGCGACAAGATCACGCCGGGCATGCTGATGGCCGCGCTGCGGATCAATATCCCGGTCGTGTTCGTCTCCGGCGGGCCGATGGAAGCGGGCAAAGTCGTGCTTGGCGGCAAGGAGCATGCGCTCGATCTGGTCGACGCCATGGTGGCGGCTGCCGACGAGACCATGAGCGACGAGGACGTCACCGCCATCGAAAAGGCGGCATGCCCCACCTGCGGCTCGTGCTCGGGCATGTTTACCGCCAATTCGATGAACTGCCTGACCGAGGCTCTGGGTCTGTCGCTGCCGGGCAATGGCTCGACGCTGGCCACGCATAGCGACCGCAAGGAACTGTTCCTG
>CAIKKO010000241.1 GCA_903828025.1 uncultured Sphingomonadales bacterium | reverse complement strand
GTGCCGTAGGTGCCCACCGGCATGAAGGCCGGCGTCTCCACCGTGCCGCGCGCGAAGCACAGGCGCCCGCGCCTCGCGGCGCCATCGGTCTGCGTCAGTTCAAACCTCAAGTTGCGTCCCTCACCCCGGCAGCTGGCGTCACGAACATCGCGTCACCGTAGGAAAAGAAACGATAGCGCTTTGCGACGGCATGCGCGTAGGCATCGAGCACCGCCTGGCGACCGCCAAACGCCGACACCAGCATCAGCAGGGTCGACTCGGGCAGGTGGAAATTCGTCACCAGCGCATCGACGACCTGAAAACGGAACCCCGGGCGGATAAAGATCCGGGTCTCACCCTCGAAGGGCATCAGCGACTCACCCATCGCCGCGCTTTCGAGGCTGCGCACGACCGTCGTGCCGAGGGCAACGACCCGACCGCCGCGCGCGCGGGCCGCCGTGATGGCGGTCACGGTCGCCGCCGGCACCCGCAGCCACTCGGCGTGCATGCGGTGGGCGTCCAGATCCAGCGTCCGCACCGGCTGAAAGGTCCCGGCTCCGACGTGCAAGGTCACATCCGCGATGGCCACGCCGCGCGCGGCGAGCGCCTCGAGCAATACCGTATCGAAGTGCAGGCCGGCGGTCGGCGCGGCCACGGCACCGGTCTCCTGCGCCCAGACGGTCTGGTAGCGCTCCCGATCCACGCCCGACGCCGGCCGGGCGATATACGGCGGCAGTGGCACCTCGCCATGGGCCTCGAAGTACGCCCCTGCCGGGCGGTCGAGTTCAAACTCGACCAGGTCCTCGTCGCGACCGACGACAGTTGCCACGGCGCCGCCCGGCAGCGCGATGCGCTGCCCGGCACGGGTCGCCTTGCTGGCGCGGACCTGGGCGCAGAAGCGGCCGGCACCCCGCAGGCGCTCGACGAGAATCTCGACCGCGCCGCCGGTGGCCTTCTGGCCATGGATGCGGGCCGGCAGGACCCGGGTGTTGTTGCGCACCAGCAGGTCCCCCGGTCGCAGCAGATCTGCCAGTGCCGGAAAGGCGTGATCGGCGAGCGCGCCGCTGGCGCCGTCGAGCGCCAGCAGCCGGCTCGCCGTGCGCCGCGCCGAGGGCTGCTGCGCGATCAGCTCCGCCGGCAGATCGAAGTGGAAGTCTGCCCGCGTATGGGGCCGGCGCTCGGGGTCGTCGGACATGGCGGCGGATGGTAGCAGGCGGGGGCCGGCACAGCTGGCACAGCGCCGGCGCGCCATCGTGATAGCATCCCCGCCCGCGCCGGTGTGGCGGAACTGGTAGACGCAGACGACTCAAAATCGTCCGCCCAAAAGGCGTGGGGGTTCGATTCCCTCCACCGGCACCACCTTTTACGATTCGGAAGCGATGAAGTACTGCAGCCATTGCGGCCACCCCGTGGAACTGCGGATCCCGCCGGGCGACACGCACACGCGCCACGTGTGCCCGTCGTGTGACACGATCCACTATCACAACCCAAAGCTCGTGGTCGGCTGTGTCCCTGAGCACGACGGTCGCATCCTGCTGTGCCGGCGAGCCATCGAGCCGCGCCTCGGCTACTGGACGGTACCGGCCGGGTTCATGGAAAACGGCGAGACACTGCCCGCCGCAGCGGCACGTGAATCCCTCGAGGAGGCGCTCGCCAACGTCGAGATCGGCAGCCTGCTGGCAGTGGTCAGCGTCGTGCACGCGCACCAGGTGCATGTGATGTTCCGCGCCACGCTGCCGCGCGCCGAATACGGCGTCGGCATCGAGAGCCTGGAGGTCGAACTGGTCCGCCCCGAGGACATTCCGTGGCGTGAGATCGCCTTCCCAAGCATCGAGTTCGCGCTGCGCCGCTACCTGGAGGATCGCGCCCGCGGCGCCGAGGGCGTGCACTTCGCCGACTTCGACCGGCCGGGCTGGCATCGCGCCACCCCCGTCTGATCCCCGTGTTGTAGAATCAAACGGCCGGCTACGCAGCCGGCGCTCGCCCACAGCAGAGACAGGCTAGATAGACCATGACGTTCGTCGTGACCGAAAACTGCATCAAGTGCAAGTACATGGACTGCGTGGAGGTTTGCCCCGTGGACTGCTTCCACGAAGGCCCGAACTTCCTGGTCATCGATCCGGACGAGTGCATCGACTGCACGCTGTGCGAGCCGGAGTGCCCTGCCGAGGCGATCCTGCCCGATACCGAAAGCGGCCTCGAGCAGTGGCTTGAGCTCAATGCCAAGTACTCGGCCGAATGGCCCAACATCACCACGAAGAAGGACGCGCCGGCCGACGCCGACGACCACAAGGGCGAGGATGGCAAGTTCGAAAAGTACTTCTCGGCCGAGCCCGGCGAGGGCGACTGACCGTTCATCTGGGGGGCGCGCAAGCCAGCGCCCCCGAAACATCGGCATTTTGGGCGCTATTCGCGCCCTTACCTCTGGCATTTTTATGACAGAGCTGCTATATACGCCCGCAAGCGCTGGGCGGAACGATCCTCCCGGTCGCCAACAACACGCTAAGGCAGGACAAACGGCAAACGGATCGCAGTGCTTGTAGACCGCGTCAAAGACGGTCGTTTGCCGGACCTCTCCCCCAAAGGGCCCGGAATGCTTTCCGGGGGCGTGTCTGCCCCATTCTGCCATCGTCTCTGCTGCGCCGAAAGGATAAGCAATGGCAACCAAGGCACTTGCCTTCGATGTTGGGGATTACGTGGTCTATCCCAAGCACGGCGTTGGCCGTGTGGTGGAACTGCAAAACGAGGAAATCGCGGGAATGAAGCTGCAGCTTTATGTGCTGCGCTTCGAGAAAGAACGCATGACCCTGCGCGTGCCCGTGAACAAGGTTGAAGCGATCGGCATGCGCAAGCTGTCTTCGGACAAGACGCTGCGTGAAGCGCTTGATACCCTTAAGGGCAAGCCCAAGGTCAAGCGCACGATGTGGTCGCGCCGTGCGCAGGAATACGAAGCCAAGATCAACTCGGGTGATCTCGTCTCGATCGCCGAAGTCACGCGGGACCTGTTCCGCGCCGACGACCAGCCGGAGCAGAGCTACTCCGAACGTCAGATTTTCGAAGCTGCGTCCTCGCGCCTCGCGCGTGAGCTTGCCGCCATGGAAAAGACAGACGAACCCGCCGCGCTCAAGAAGATCCTCGCGATCCTCAACGAGCACGCGCCGAAATACTACGAAACGGCCTGAGGCCGGACGCGCCCCTCCCTCTTTGGGGAGAGGTGGAAGCGGTGAGAAACAGGGCCGCCGGATCGCTCCGGCGGCCCTTTTTTCATGCATGCTGCGTCCGGTGAACAACCGATCCGGATCGGCGAGTGACTTGGCGTATGGCCGCTTGGTGCGTTATGGTGATAATACACCAGGTGCAAGGAGTGCTCCATGATCAAGGATATCGCCCGCACGCTCTGCGGAATTGCCGTTGCCGCCGTCGCCCTTTCGCTCAGTGCCTGTGATGGCGCGACGGTCGAGATGAACGGCATGAAGGGCGTGCCGCTGGCGCAGCTCGATCTTTCGGCCAAGGCGCCCGAGGAAATCACCCTGCTCGGCCCCGATACGGTGCGCATCGTCCAGGGCGACAAGCTCGCGATCTCGGTCGAGGGCAAGCAGGATGCCAAGGACCGGCTGCGCTTCGTGCTCAAGGATGGCAAGCTCGCGATCGGGCGCGAAGGCTGGAAGATGGGCGGCTCCAACGACCTCGCCACGATCGAGGTGACGGTGCCTGCGGCAAGGCGGCTGGTCATGGCCGGATCGGGCACGATGCAGGCCGATGCCCTGCACGGCGAAACCGCCAGCGTCAGCATTGCCGGTTCGGGCGATATCGACGTGCCGGTTATCGACGCGCAGGAGCTCAAGGTCGAAGTGATCGGATCGGGCAATCTCAAGGCCGGCGGCAAGGTGAAATCGCTGAAGATCTCGCTGGCGGGGTCTGGCTCGGCCAATCTTGCCGGCCTCACCGCCGAGGAAGCCAAGGTCGAAATCGCCGGATCGGGTGACGCGAGCTTCGCCTCCGACGGGCAGGTCAAGGCCGATATCATGGGCTCGGGCTCGGTGAAGGTGAAGGGCCGCGCGCAGTGCAAGGTCAATACGATGGGCTCGGGCACGCTGACCTGCGAGCCCTGAGCCCGCAAACCGCGCGGGTCATGGCCCAACAAGGAAGCATCGGCTAGGCAAGGTCGGCCCCTGATCGAAAGGCCCCCGACCTTGCCCCGTCCTTTGCTGTTTCTGGCCCCGCTTGCTGCGCTCATTCTGTCCGGCGGTCTTGCGAGCGCCGCTATGGCGACACCCGGCCCGCCGGACGCCGGCGAAAACCGCGGCCGCGCCGTGCATGAACGCAACGAAAAAATCCGGAAGCTCGAGAAGCGCTACAACCGGCGCCTCGAGGCCTGCAACCGCGGCGAAACCGCCGCCTGCGCCGAAGCCAATCGGATCAGCGGCGAGATCACCGCGCTGCGCGCCGAACGCTAGACGGCAGCCCGCCGCAGCCGGTCGTTGATTGCGGCACCAACGCCCTCCTCCGGGATCGGCGCGACCGCGATACGCGGCTCGGGCGCCGCAGCAGCCTCATGAAGGCAGGCGTAGAGCCGTGCTGCCGCCTCGGCGAGATCGCTGGACGGCGAGAGCGAAACATCGCCGACAACAGCACCAAACCCGATCAGGAACTCGCCTGGCTCTGCCGCCACAGCGCCCAGCCGCACCGGCTTGCCCGGCGCATAGTGGCTGGCGAGCTGCCCTGGTGCTTCGATGGCGCCTCCCCGCGGCTCCTCGCTCGGCGCTTCGCCCAGCACCGCCGCAATCGCCGCCTCGGTCACCGGCCCGGGCCGGAGGATCTGCCATCCGCCACCGGGCCGCAGCGCCACGATGGTCGATTCAAGCCCGCGCTCGGTGCTTCCGCCATCGAGGATGAGGTCCACCCGTGCGCCCAGTGAAGCAGCAACATGCGCCGCACTGGTCGGGCTCACCCCGCCGCTGCGGTTGGCCGAAGGCGCAGCCAGCGGCAGGCCCGCCGCCACGAGCAGCGCGCGCATCACGGGATGCGCCGGCACGCGCAGCGCCACAGTGGGCAAGCCTGCGCTGACCGCCGCGGCAATTGCCGCATCATTGCGGCGCGGCAGCACCATGGTCAGCGGACCTGGCCAAAACGCGACCCCAAGCGCGCGCGCGCGCGGGTCGAAGACTGCCAGCGCTTCCGCAGCCGCAAGGTCCGGTACATGCACGATCAGGGGATT
>CAIKKO010000240.1 GCA_903828025.1 uncultured Sphingomonadales bacterium | reverse complement strand
GGCGATGCCTGCCCGCCGGGCTCCTACCCCGAGCAGTGGAACATCCCGGCGCTGCGCACGCGCGTGGTCGATGTGCTGGGGATAGATGCACCCATCGAGAACTGGCTGGAGGAAGAGGCGCTCGAGCCCGAGAAGATCGAGCAACGGATCGCCGATCTGGCCGACCAGAAAATGGCCGCGAAGATCGAGACCGTCGAACCGGGCTCTTGGCGCAATCTGGAAAAGTCGGTGCTGCTCGAGCGGCTCGACAACCACTGGAAGGAGCACCTCGCCACGCTCGACGCGTTGCGGCAGGTCGTGTTCCTGCGCGCTTATGCGCAGAAGACCCCGATCAACGAGTACAAGCAGGAGGCCTTCGGGCTGTTCGAGAAGATGCTCGAGGCGATCCGCGAGGATGTCACGCGCATTCTGATGACCAGCGAGATCCGCATGGGCAACCCTGAAGACTTCCAGCTGCCCGAACTGCCCGATTTCCTGACGAGCCATCTCGATCCGCTGACCGGCGAAGACGATGCGCGTGCGGTGCCGGCCGGCGCGCTGTTCGGCACGTTCACGCCGCCGTTTGTCGGTTCGGACGCTGCGGCACCGGCTGGTGGGGGCGATCCTTATGCGAGCCTGGGGATCAGCCGCAATGCGCTGTGCCCCTGCGGATCGGGCCAGAAGTACAAGCACTGTCATGGGGCTTTGGCCTGAATGCGACCAATATGGCTTGGTTCATGGGCTTAAAAGTTACATGAAATGTGCTATTTAAACTATTGATTTTGAGTTTCAATTATCGCTTGTAGATCCGGCGGTGTCACGGCTGACGCCGCCGGGGTGTGCAGATATGGCGCATACCACGGACTATCGGTCCCCCAATCGTGCCGAAATGACCCAAATCCGCCTTTTCTGATTGTGTTCCAAGCCCTTGCGGCGGAGACAATGGTGTTTGACTCGCACCGACTGCGCTTGCTACGCGGATTGTATCAACGACACGTTGGCCGCAGCGCGCGAAGCGTTGCAAACGAGGGCCTACAGGATGATCGAGGGGGCAGGCACCGGCTGGCGAAGGGCAGGTTCTGCTCTCGGTTGGCGGCTGGCCCTGGCACTCGTGTCGACCTTGGCCTGGTCGCTGCCTGGCGCTGGTTTGGCGCAGACCAGCACCCCCACAATTTCGGGCCCGAGCCGCGATGAATTGGGCGGCATCACCCGCGCCCCTGTCGAACAGCCGACACGCCTTGCCGTCTCGGGCGGGATCGAACGCTCGGCTTGCCCACTGGCAGACCCCCGGTTTCAGTCGATCACGACCGCGATTACCGATGTCACGTTCAACGGCCTGAAGGGGGCGACGGCCGCCGAGATGGAAGCGGCGTGGAAGCCGCTCGCCGGCTCCCCGCAACCCATTGCGGTGCTGTGCGACATCCGGGATGCGGCCGCCACAATCCTGCGCAGCAAGGGGTATCTGGCAGCCGTGCAAGTGCCGGTGCAGCGCATCGAAAACGGCCATGTGCGGATGGAAGTGCTCTATGCGCGGATCACGGCCATCCGCGCGCGCGGGCAGACGCGCGGTGCCGAGCGCAAGCTCCACGCCTATCTCGCGCAGCTGACCGATGACGAGATCTTCGACCGCACCAAGGCAGAGCGCTATTTGCTGCTGGCGCGCGATTTGCCGGGGTACAATGTCCGCCTGACCTTGCGCCCCGCCGGAACCGGTCCGGGTGATCTGATCGGCGAAGTAACCGTTGTACGGCAACCGTTTGTTGCGGATATCTCAGTCCAGAACCTCGCTTCAGCGACGACGGGCCGGTGGGGTGGCCAAGTCCGTATGCAAGCGTTCGGCCTCACCGGGTGGGGCGATGCAACCACCCTGTCTTACTATTCGACCTCGGACTTTCGCGAGCAGCGGATCGTGCAGGCGAGCCACGAATTCAGGCCCGGCAATCAAGGCCTCGTTGTCGGCGGCTCGTTCACGCATGCATGGACCCGTCCCGACATCGGCGCGACCACGCCGGGTGTCGTGCTGGAAGCTCGCACGCTGCTTGCCAGCCTCTATGCCCGCTATCCGCTGATTCGCGCGCAGCATGGCAACCTGTGGCTCGGCGGCGGCTTCGATCTGCTGGACCAGACGACCACCCTGATCGTGCCGCTGAGCCGCGACCGGCTGCGGCTGCTGTGGACGAGGCTTGATTTCGACAGCGTCGATTTGTCCCGGTCCGATCCGGCATGGCGGTTGAATGGCTCGCTTGAGCTGCGACAGGGGCTTCTGGGCCTCGGCGCCAGCCGCTCGTGTCTGGGGGCGGCGTGCCTTGGCCGGGTGCCGACGAGCCGGTTCGACGCCACGCCCGCCGCGACAGTGGTGCGCGGCGAACTCGAATACGAACATGCGCTGGGCCGGTTCTCGATATCGGTCAATCCGCGCGCGCAATATGCGTTTCGCAAGGTGCTGGGTTTTGAAGCCTTTGCGCCGGGCAACTATACCGTCGGGCGCGGCTATGATCCGGGTGCGATCACCGGCGACAGCGGCCTCGGCGTGGCGACCGAACTGCGCGGACCGCGGCTGCAGATCGGACATGGCGACGGGCCGCAAGTCCAGCCCTTTGCTTTTGCCGATGCGGCCTGGGCGTGGGATCGCGGCGCGGGCAAGGCGCAGCGGCTGTCGTCGGTGGGCGGCGGGGTGCGCGCGGAGCTCGGCAGCCGGTTCCGGCTCGATGCCACGATCGCCGTACCGCTCGATCGCGCTGGGCTGACGGGCCGTCGGCCCGAGCCGAGGATGATGGTGTCGCTGACCACCCGATTGCTGCCGTGGGGAGGCCGTTGATGCGCAGAACCAGCCTGCTCTGCGCGTCGCTGCTCGCCATTGGCACGATGCTGGCAAGTGCCTCGCAGGCCGCGAAGGCGCAATCGTTCGATGCGACCGGGGTGGTCGTGGGCGGCGCAGGGGTGATCACGACCGCGCCGGGCAACACCACGGTTGTGGCCAACGCGCCGAACGTGGTCATCGACTGGACGCCGAACCAGACGGGCGGAAGCGGACCAATCAATTTTCAGCCTGCCGGAACCACGGCGCTGTTTACCAACATGGACACGGCCACCTTCGCCATCCTCAACCGGATCATCCCGACCGATCCGGCCCGACCGATCGTGTTCAATGGCACGGTCGTCTCACGGCTGGTGGACTTGGCGACCGGTGCGGTCAGCCGCGGGGGGACACTGTTTTTCTACAGCCCGGGCGGCATCCTTGTGTCACCCACTGGTAGTTTTGATGTCGGCAACCTGGTTCTGACCGCGTCTGATTTGAACTACGATTCGGTGAGTGGCGCTTTCGATTCTGCTGGTTCTTACAAATTCTTGCAGGCCAATCCGGGTAGTTCGGTTGAGGTGCAGAGCGGCGCGCAGATTACCGCCGGACCGCTCAATTCCTATGTCGCGCTGATCGCCCCCAAGGTGGTCAATTCGGGCACGATCACCGTCGATGGCTCGGCCGTGCTGGTCGCCGCCGATGCCTCGACCATCACGTTCCAGCCCAATGGTCTGTTCGATATCCAGATCGATCAGGGCACGAGCGCGGCGGGCGAGGTCGTGACGAACGATGGCGCGATTATCGGGCCGGCCGCCACATCTGCGGCGGCGCACCGCATTTACGTGGTGGCGGTGCCGAAAAACGATGCGATCACGCTGGCAATCAAGGGGGGCAGCAAGCTGGGCTTCGATGTTGCCGGCGCGGCGGATGTCGTCGGCAATGCCATCGTGCTTTCGGCGGGATATGACATCGTCGGGGGGGCCATCAAGCCAAGCCGTTCGGCTGCCAGCGGTGCTTTCCCGGCGACGCTGGCCATTGGTGCGATCGATGCGACGTCGCAAGTTACGGGCCGCGCGACCGGGCAGGCTTTGCTTCAGGTTCAAGGCGGTAATACCGCAAACTTCGCATCGAACGTGAATATTGGCGGGGTCACCGATCCGACCGCTGCCAGCGCCGATGCGGCGTTCGTCAGTGTCGCCGGGGTCGGTTCGACACTCGATATCAAGGGCGATCTGGTCGTGAACGCGCTCGATGGCGGACAGGTCGTCGGCGGCACTCCAAGTGACAGCAGCGCGGCGCGGATCGTCGTGGACGGCGGTGGCCTGACGGTCGGCGGCAGCGCTGCCGTCGATGCCAGCAGAAGCGGCTTCGGCGGAAACCCGAGCCAGGGCGGGACAGCGTCGCTGGTCGCCGACCACGGGGCGGTGGTTGCAATCGGGCGGGATCTGCTGCTCTCGGGTGATTCCACGGGCGAACCCGCATCGGATGCGATCGTCAACATTACGGGTTCGGGCACAGGCGGAACGGCGAAGGTGTCGCTGGGAGGCGGGGCCGTCGTCAACGTGACCGGGAACCTGGCCGTCCACGCGGCTGGCGCAGGGGGCACCGTCGGCGCCAGCGGATTTGCGGGCGGTTTCGGGACTGGCGGCACCGCACGAATTGATGGTTTGGCGGGTGCTGGTGCACTGGCGGTCGGGGGCGGGCTCAGCATCACGGCAACCGGCACCGGTGCGAACGGAGATTCTTGCCCGGTCTGCGTGATCGAGGGCGGGCTGGGTACCGGCGGGATTGCCGGGATCAGCGCCCAACCGGGCCTGAGGGTGACCGTCGCTGGCGGGGTTGCACTCGATGCCTCGGGCTTCGGCGGTGCAGCGGCGGCGTTCGATGGCAAAGCTGGCGGTAGCGGGATCGGCGGAACGGCGTTTGTCGATTCGACCGGCGGAACGCTGGCCACGGGGTTGACGCTGTCAATTCTGGCCGATGGGTCCGGCGGCGCGGGCGCACTCTCCAACAGCGCGGCCCCCGGGTTCAGCAACTCGGGCGGGCCGGGCGGTGCTGGCATCGGCGGGACGGCGCGTCTGGCGGCGGGCGACAGTGCCACAATTGGTGCAGGCGGTGTGATCGCGGCCAAGGGCGATAGTCTGATTTCGGCCAGCGGTATCGGCGGCGCTGGTGGCACGGGCGCTTCGGGGACCGGCGGGCAGGCCTCCGTTTCGGCGCGCAATGGATCAGTCAGCGGTGCGGGCTTGATCACGCGGGCGGTGGGGCTTGGCGGCAACGGGTTCGATGGCGGTAACGGCGGCGCAGGCAGCGGCGGCACCGCGCAAGTCATCGCCTATAGCGCGCTCGAGGGCGATGCCACGGTGACCTTCGGGTCCAGCACGATCACCGCGAGCGGCGCTGGCGGGGCCGGCAGCACGCCGACCAGCGTGGCAAGCGCCGGCGGTGCAGGCGGCACTGGTACCGGCGGCGCGGCGCTCGCGCTCGCCGAAGCCGGTAATGGTATTCTTGCACTCGGTGGTACCAGCGTCAGCGCCAATGCCGCAGGCGGCGCGGGCGGAGCCGGAGGCACCGGTTCTGGCCTCATCGGCGGCGCGGGCGGGGCTGGCGGTGCGGGCATTGGCGGGACAGCCACGCTGGGGGTGGTTTCCGGCCTCGATACAGGGGCTGTCAACACGGGTTCGGCAGGCTTTGGCGTGACGAGCGTGGCCGCCAACGGCAACGGCGGGACCGGCGCTGCGGGTGGATCAGGCTCTACCCCGGGTGTAGCCGGTAGCGGCGGCGATGCGGCAGGCGGGGCGGCGTCGCTCGTGGTGCAGGGCGGCGTGGTCAACCTGCCCGCTTCAGCGATCGTTCAAGCGGATGGCTTTGGCGGTGTCGGGGGCCTTGGCTTAGGCGGCAATGCCACGGCCGGTGGCAATGGCGGCGCACTCGATACGCGCGGCGCAAGTCTCATTGGCGGCAGCCGCGCAGGGCATGCGGACCAGAAGGGGCAGCTCAACGCGGACGCCCTGACATTTTCCGCCAGCGCCATTGGCGGCAAGGGATCAACCCCCGGTGCGGGCACCGTGATCGGCCACCCCTTGACCTTCGTGCTGGGCGGTGCCGCAATCACCGCGACCAGCATGAACTTTTCATCGACCGGCACAGCAGCCCCCGGCGCTCCGCCTTCGGTTATTGCGCTTGGCGGCGGCGACACGACGCTGACGGGCGCATTCCAGTTCGTGACGCCCGGAACGCTCACGGCAGCACTCGGCGGATCGGATCTGTTTTCGGACAATACGCTGATTTCCGCCGGTGACTGGCTGGCAGGCCCGGCACCTGCGGGTGCATCGGGCACAATCCATGGCACGACCTCGATCACGCTGCTGACCAGCGGCGACCTGTTTGCGTTCCTCTCTGCCCAGACGGGCGGAAACCTTGCGCTGACAGCGCCCGGCCTGATCCGCCTTGACGACCTGACCGCGACCGGCGCGATATCAGCCAATGCCGGTGCGAGCGTGTTGCTCGGCAATATCCAGTCGGGCAGCGATGTGGCGGTTCTGGCTGTCGGCAATGCAGGTGTTGGCAATGTCAGTGCTGTTGGCGATGCGGCGTTGTCATCGGGGGGAGCGGTGGCAGCCGGTGCTATTTCCGCGGGGCAATCGGCGCGGGTCAATGGCACCGCCAGCATCGCGCTCGGCGGTGATGTTACCGTCGGCGACTCGGTCCTGCTGGTTTCCAGTGGCGCGATCACGGGCAACGGCCTTTCTGCCGGGCTGGTCAGCCCCTCCGGATCATCGGGTGCGACTTACGATGTCACGGTGTTCGGCCAGGGTGTCGTGAATCTGGGCGCTATTGCAGCGGGGACCGACATCAAGCTGTTCACCCCGCAGGCCCTGACTGTCGGCGCGCTGGCCGGGCGCGACATCGCGGTGCTGGCGGGCGGCAAGCAGTCCATCAAGTCGTTCGCGGCCGTTCGGCGCGTGCTGCTGGCAGACTATGCGATGGTTCCGACGGGCGGTGATCCGCTGGGTGTCTATAATCTCGATGCCCTGTTTGCTGCACCACCGATTGCCGCAGGGGGTGCGATAACGGTGCGGGGCGCGTCCAGCACCGGTTCGTTGACCGTCATTTCCACCGCCGGCATATCCACCGGCGCCATCAACGCAACCGGGGTGATCAACCTGCAGTCGGGCGGTGCGCTTACGGCCGGCGCGCTGAATGCTCTCGGCTTGATCGCGGCCACCTCGGACGGGACGATGGACATCTTCCGGGCGACTTCGGGCGATCTGCTGGACCTGAGTGCTGGCGGGGCGCTGACGGCCGGGGCGCTGTCCGGCACGAACGGCGCTTTGGTAACCGCGCTGGGCAATGTGACCGCCGGCGCGGTCCGCTCGTCCTCGGGCGGTGTTGGCATGACGGCCACGGGCAACATCGCGAGTGGTCCGGTTGCGGCAGCGGCTGCGGTCACGCTGGCAAGCAGCGTCGGGAGCGTGATTGCAAATGGTGCGATCACCGCCGGGACTGATGCGACTCTCGCGGCTTCGGGGGCCCTCACCACGGCGGCGGTAACGGCTGGCGGCGCGCTGAATGCCACAGGCGCGGCGCTGACCATCGGCAATGTCCGCGCGGGGAGCGTGACGGTTGCAGCGGGCACCACGCTTGGCATCGGCCGGGTGGCGGCCACGGCGGGTGCTGCCAAGCTGACGGCGGCGGGCAATCTGACCACCGGCACAGTCTCCGCGACGAATGCGGTTTCGCTGGCGAGCATTGGCGGGAGCGTTGCGGCAGGCGGCGCGATCACTGCCGGAACCGACGCTACTTTGGCCGCTTCAGGCGACCTCTCCACGGCGGCGGTAACGGCGGGCGGAGCGCTGAATGCCAACGGCTCGGCCGTGAGCATGGGCGATCTGCGGGCGGCCAGTGTCACCGCTGCGGCGGACACAGCCATGGGTGTCGGGCGCGTAACGGCCACGGCGGGTGCCGCCAAGCTGACAGCGGCGGGCAATCTGGCGAGTGGACTGGTCACAGCGACGGATGCGGTATCGCTGGCGAGCACCGGCGGGAGCGTCACCGCAAATGGTGCGATCACCGCGGGGACCGATGCGACTCTCGCGGCTTCAGGCGATCTCACTATGGCGGCGGTAACCGCTGGCGGAGCGCTGGATGCCAAGGGCGCGGCCCTGACGCTGGGCGATGTGCGGGCGGCCAGTGTCACGGCTGCGGCGGGAACCACGCTTGGCGTTGGCCGGGTGACGGCCACGGCCGGAGCGGCCAAGCTGTCGGCGGCGAGCAATCTGACGAGCGGCGCGGTCTCCGCCAGTGGGCCAGTCACGCTGACCAGCACGGCAGGGAACGTCGCGGCGGGCAATCTGGCATCGGCCAGCGGTGCAATCAACTTTGTGGCTGGCGGAACTGGATCGGCCGGCAAAGTCACCGCTGCGGGCGGAATTGCGATGCGCGCGGCCAGCAGCCTCGGCCTGACTTCGGCGGCGAGCGCTGCGGGCGATGTGGTGCTGGGGGCGACCGGCGCCCTGACCGCTGGCGATCTCGATGCGTCTGGCGGGCGGCTGCTGGTATCGGCGGGCGGCGCGGCTACCTTGGGCAAGCTCACCGCTTCGGGGCTGGCTGGCAGCGTGGGCCTGCGGGTTTCAACCGGGACCACGCTCGATCTGGCCAATGCCTTGGTCACGGCGGGCGAGTTGCGGCTGACCAGCGGCGGCGCGATGGCGGCGGGCGATCTCATGGCCAGCGGCGGCGCGCTCACCATCACTGCGGGCGGCACGCTCGGCGCGGGTGTACTGCGCGGCCATGACGGGCTCACTTTGCTCGCAGGCGGCGACACGCAGTTGACCGGTGATGCCGTTTCGGCAGCCGGGGACGTGGCGCTGACCGTGACCGGCGCGCTGACGGGGCAGGCCATCTCTGCCACGGCAGGTCAGATCGGTATCAAGGCGGATGGCAAAATTGCGCTCGGCGCGCTGACCGCCGCGAACAGCCTGACCGTGAGCAGCGGCGATGCCTTTGCCGCGGGCAATCTGCGCGCCGCGAAAGTGTCGGTCGTAGCGGCCAAGACCCTGCAGGCCGGAACCGTGAATGCCGCCGCAGGCAGCGCCGTGCTGACCGCAGCGGACGACCTGACGGCAGGACAAACATCCGCAACCGGCGTGATTGCCCTGACCAGCAGCGGCGGCAAGGTGACCGTGAGCGGCGCGCTTGCAGGCGGCGCGGCGGTGGCGCTCGCGGCCAAGGGCGACCTGACCACGGCGGCGGTGACAGCGGCCGGGGCGCTTGATGCCAATGGCGCGGCGGTTGGCCTCGGCAATGTCCGCGCGGAGCGGATCACCGTGGCGGCAGGCACAACGCTGGGTGCAGGCCGGATGACGGCCACGGCGGGAGCGGTCCGTCTTTCCGCTGCCGGGAATCTGACCAGCGGGCCGATCTCTGCGACAGGCAAGGCTGCGCTCACGAGCAGCGGCGGGAGCGTGACGGCGGGCGGCGCGATCAATGCGGGCGCGGATGTGACACTGGCGGCGGCCGGTGCTTTGACCACGGCGGCGATTACCACCGGCGGCGGGCTCGATGCCAAAGGCGCGGCGGTGACACTTGGCGGTGTCAAGGCTGTCCGCGTCACGGCGTTGGCAGGCACAACCTTGGATGCCGGCAGTGTGAGCGCCAGCGGCGGGCCGGTTTCGCTGGCGTCGGCGGGCGACCTCACCAGCGGCGCGATCACGGGGGCCGGTGCGGTTGCGCTGACCAGCAGCGGCGGCGGTGTGACGGGGACGACGATCAACGCGGGCGGTGCTCTGTCGTTGCAGGCGGCGGGCGATCTTGGCGCTGGTGCGGTGAGCGCCGGGGGCAACCTTGTGGCGAGATCTGCGACCATTACGCTGGGCAATACGCGGGCCGCGCAAGTCAACCTTGCTGCGGTGGATGCGCTGCGCATCGGAACGGTTGATGCCATAGCGGGTGACGCCGTGATGGCGGCAGGCGGCGCACTGCGGAGCGGGGCGATCAACGCCGCGGCTGCAATCAGGCTGACCGGCGGAGCGGCGCTTGCCTCAGGTGATATGGCGGCGAACGGGACGGTTCTGGTTACATCCACCGGCACCGCAGCCATCACCTCGGCGCGCAGCCGGACCGGAACGGTGGAACTGGGCTCGACGGGCGGTTCGCTGACTTTGGGTGCGGTCTCTGCTGCAACCGATACAGCGCTGATTGCCGCCAACGATCTCACCGTGGGCGCTGTGCGCGCGCGTGATATGGTGCTGTTGGCGGGCGGCAATGTGCGCACGGCCGACCTCACCTCGCCAGGCGGGCGCATTCTTGTTGGCGGCGCAGCGCTGGCCCCGGCGGGCGGGGCGCTTGGGGCGTATAATTTCGATGCGGTGTTCGCTGCGCCGCTGCAATTGGCTGGGGGCAGCGTGACGGTCACCGGTGCAGTGGCTGGCGGCGCGTTTACTGCGGCGATGGACGGCGATGCAAACTTGCTCGGTGTGAACGCCGCGCGCGCGATCCTGATCGACAGCGGCGGCACAGTGCGCCTTGGCGGCATCAGCTCCGCCCCGCAAATCGAGATCCGCGCGAGCGATCTGGCGTTGCCGGCCGGGTCCGGGCTTGATGCGGGCGTGACGGGCGCGATCACGCTTGTCTCGCGCAATGCGGCGGGCATGCGGATCGGTGACGGCCTCGACGGCAGCGTTGTACCGACGACAGGCTATTCGCTCGACAATGGTGAATGGAGCCGGATCAAGAGCGGTTCGCTCAACGTGTTCGCGCTGGATGGCGCGGGGCCGGTGGATATGCTGATCGGCAAGCTGGACGTGACCGGGCCAGACGCGGGCAGCACGATCGACGATCCGGCAGGCAAAGTGCTGTTCCAGACCGGCGCTTCGCCCGCAGCGGCACCGAGCGGGACGATCCGCGTGACCGGCGCGCTCAGGGCCACTGGCTTCCGCGCGGGCAATGCGCTGGCGTTCCAGAGCGGCCAGTTCCAGTTGGCGTCTGATACCGGTTCGGTCGCTGTGCTGGATTCGGCCAATGCGCTTTCGGGCGCGGTGCAGATCGACGCGCGCGATATCCATATCGCCGCAACGCCGCTGCTCGCGCGGCTGGCGGCCAATCCGTTCTTTGCAGGGGTCGAGACCGCGCTCGACAAAGTCAGCGCGGGCGGCAATGCGCCGGTGCTGCGCGCCGGGGCGCTCGATCTGGCGGCGGGGCGCACACTCTATATCCAGCGCAGCGGCAGCGGTGTTGAACCGCTGGGTTTTGACACGCCGCTGGCGGGTTTGCGTGTGCGCGCGGCGGGCGCCGGGCCGGTGACGGTGATCATCAACGGCACGTTCCGCAACGCGGTCGGCGTGGACGGCGGGATCAAGGCTTGGACGCGGTTTACGCAAAGCCAGCCCGATCTGGCCGGTTTCAGCGCCGACAGCCGGCTCAACGGTTGCCTCCTGAACGTGGCAGCTTGCGGCGTGGTGACGAAGCCCGATCCGGGTCTGCCTACCCTGATCGAGGTTCTGGACGATCCGAAGCCTCACCACACACCGCCGGATGATCCGAACGATCCGAACGATCCGAACGATCCGAACGATCCGGGCAGTCCGGTAAACCCGGGCAAGCCGGGGCCGCAGAAATCCAGCGCGATTGCCGCGCCGCGGATTATCCTTGCGATCCAGCCCGATAGGCTGCCAGGCGCGGCGGAAGAACCGATTGCGGGCAGCGGCAATCCCGGGTTGGCCGGGAGTAACATTGGCCAGGCCGGGGCACCGCCACCATGAACCGCAACCATATCCGGGCCCCATGGGCTGCTTTTTTGGCCGTTGGTGCGATGGTCGCAATGGCGCTGCCCGTGACCCCACTTGCCGCGCAAACCTTGCCTGTCTCGGTGCGGAGCAGCTTTCGGGTCGGGACGTCGGGTGTGGTCTGTTCGGCGCAAGTCGCGCTGTCTGATGCGCGGCTTTCGACGATGTTCGACCGGGCCTATACGCTGTCCTGCCGTGACGCGGCGGGCGCGGTGGGCACGCTGATCGCGGTGAAGCGGCCGCTGGCGCTGGACAGCGTCCCCGATGTCGGCGCGCCAGCCTCGGCGGGCCCCGGGCGGGTGTGCGGCGCGGCCGGGCGCGTTGGCATCACGGCGCTGGGCGGGGTGAGCGCGATGATCTGCCGCGATCCGAAAAGCGGGCTCGACTATCGCCGCTATGCCCTGCGGCGCGGCGATATCAGCTATTTCGTTGAAGGCCTCGCTGCCTACGATACGGCGCTGCAGCTGGCGCTGGCAAGCGTGGCGCTCGACCGGCCCGCTCAGGGCGAGATCAAGGTTGCAACGACCGAAGTGACCGATGCGGCGGCGTTTGCCCGCCTGCAGGCCGGGCTG
This sequence comes from uncultured Sphingomonadales bacterium, assembly GCA_903828025.1. Taxonomy (GTDB): domain Bacteria; phylum Pseudomonadota; class Alphaproteobacteria; order Sphingomonadales; family Sphingomonadaceae; genus Novosphingobium. The sequence goes on along the minus strand of CAIKKO010000240.1, from coordinate 5,461 downwards.
CTCGATCCGCGCGGCGTGCGCGGCGAGGGGTATCTGCGCAACAATGGCAGCAGCTTCGCCGAATCCGCCGCCTTCTTCGAAGTGCTCGCCGAACGCCGCGGCTCGGGCGAAGAAGACCGCGCCGGGCGCGCCGAAGCGCTGGCCAACGAGGGGCTTCAGCAGTCCAATCTGGCCAACTTCGCGGCCGCCGCGCGGCTCTATGCCGATAGCGAGACGGTGGCGCTGCCGGGCGACGGCCTCGCCCAGCGGCTGCTGCGCAATTATCGCGCCATCAATCAGCTGAACCAGCACGAACCTGCCGCAGCCGCTGCCGAACTGGCGAAGCCCGTTGATCCCGTCAGCGCGATCTATGACAACCAGAATCTTGCCGCAGGCTTGATCAACGTGCCTCTGGCTGAGGCCATCAATCGCGACAGTGCGGCCATCCAGCGGTTTGGTGCGGCGCTGACGCGGGAGGAACGGGCCGAGATTCTCGACGCGCAGGCGCAGGCGATCGGTGCGACCGCTGCGCGGATGGAGGGGCGGCAGGCCGACGCGGTGAGCGGCTTCACGTCCGCGCGTCGGCGGCTCAGGTCGGTACGCGGCGGGCAGGTTGCCTCGATCATTTGGCTGGATGCGGAGATCGACGTCGAGCTGGCCAATCTGGCAGCGGCGGCCGGCAAACGCGGCGAGGCCGAGGCCGGGTTCGACCGCGCGATCGCGGCATTGGCGCAGGCCTACCCGCAAGCGCCCGCAGTGCTTTCGGCCAAGGCGCGCAAGGCCGCGTTTCTAGCGCAAGCGGGAGATCGCGCGGGCGCGCAGAGCTTGTTTGCCGAAGTGGTGGAGCAGAGCGCGACCATCCCCGACAGCGGCACGACCTTGCGCGATCTGCTCGCCCCCTATTTTGCGCTGCTCGCGGGCAGTACCGACGATCAGTCGGCGAGTGCCGCAGCAGCCTTCATGGCGGCCCAAGTGCTGGAACGGCCCGGTGTCGCGCAGACCCAGGCGATCCTGGCGCGGCAGCTGGCGCAGGGCAACGATGCGGCGGCGGCGCTGTTCCGGCTCTCGTTGGCACGCAGCCGCGATGTGGCGCGGGCGGAAGGCGAAGCCGCGCGGCTTGGCGCGCTCACCGCCCCCACTGCGGAGGAAACTGCCGCGCGGGCGGAGCAGCAGGGCGCGCTGGCCGCACTGCGCCGCGAGCAGACCGAGCTCGTCGCCAAGCTTTCGGCCTATCCGCGTTATACTGCGCTGGCGCCGCAGCGCGTATCGCTGGCAGAGATGCAGGCGGCGCTTCGTCCGGGTGAGGCCTATTACAAGCTCGTTGCGGTCGGCACGGATCTCTATGCGCTGTTCGCGGTGCATGGGTCGGCGCGCCTGTTCCCGATCGGTTTGTCGCGCGCCAATCTTGCCCACGAAGTCCAGATGATCCGCAACAGCATCGTCACGATCGAAAAGGGCAAGACGGTCAACCGTCCGTTCGATCTCGACCGGTCGCGCGCGCTCTACAAGGCCTTGTTCGGCCCGGTGGCGGCGGAGATTGGCGGGGTGCGTCACCTCGTGTTCGAGCCCGATGCGGCGATGCTCCAGCTGCCCCCGGCGGTTCTCGTCACGGACGACGCCGGGATCGCGGCCTACAAGGCCCGCACGGTCGATATCGACGCCGATGCTTTCGATTTCACAGGGATCGCCTGGCTCGGGCGCGGGCGGTCCGTTTCGATCGCGGTCAGTCCGCGCGCTTTCCTCGATATTCGCAACCTCCCGCCGTCGCGCGCGGTGCGCCCTTATCTGGGCCTTGGTAACAACGCAGTGCCCCCGCAAAAGCCGCTGGCTTTGGCGGCGGAGGCGGACAATTGCGACTGGCCGCTCACGGTGTGGCAGCGGCCGGTGAAGCCCGATGAACTGCTGTTCGCCGCCAAGACTATCGGCGGCACGAGCGCGGTCAGGACCGGCGCCAGCTTCACCGACACCGCGCTGCTCGCCGATCCGGCGCTCGATCAGTACCGCGTGCTCCATTTCGCCACGCACGGCCTCGTATCCGCGCCCCGCAAGGATTGCCCCGCCCGCCCGGCGCTGGTGACGAGCTTTGGTGCCAGCGGTTCGGACGGACTGCTGACCTTCCGCGAAATCTTCGATCTCAAGCTCGATGCCGATCTCGTGATCCTGTCCGCCTGCGACACCGCCGGGATGGCTACCGTCGCCGCCAGCCGCGAGGCGGGGGTGACGACGGGTGGCAACTATGCGCTCGACGGTTTGGTGCGCGCCTTCACCGGTGCGGGTGCGCGCGCCGTCATCGCGAGCCACTGGCCTGTGCCGGATGATTTTGATGCGACCCGGCGGCTGATCAGCGGGCTGATCGGGGGCAGGGCAGGGCAGTCCGTCGGGGATGCGCTGGCGGAAGCCGAAGGGCACCTGATGGACGACGCGCAGACCTCGCACCCGTTCTACTGGGCCGCTTTCGTGATCGTGGGCGATGCGGCCAAGCCGGTCGCGACCGCAACCGCCGGCAAGATGGCGCAGCACGCGATTTCGCAATAGACGGCGCGCCTTCGCTGGTGCACAATGATGTGGTGCGATGCGGCTATCACGTTTTGTCATAGCCACGCCCACCACGTTCAGACCGGCCCGTTCGGCCCCCAGCCAGAAGGAGAACCTCCTAGCACTGTCTTATTGACCGCATGGGAGAGTCCGGAGGAAGCCTTGGCTTCGCCCCGGCGCCGATGGAGCAACCCCCCAGGAAACTCTCAGGCACCCGGAACCGTGTGGTCTTGACACTCTGGAGAGTGATGGCGCGTTTCTTGCGGCTATCCGCCGACGGAGAAAGCCGAAGTAGGGTTACCCGCAAGGCGGGTTATGCCGGAACGGTCAAGCTCTCAGGCACAAGCGACAGAGATGGGGAAATGACGCCGCGCCGGTCTTGCAGGACCGGCTCAGACGCTTTCACCCATCAGGAGCCCAGCTCATGTCGCATATCGCCGTTATTGGCGCCGGGATCACCGGCATTACCACAGCTCACGCGCTGATCGAGCGCGGCCACCATGTCATGTCTGGACGGCGCCCTGCGATCAAGGGTAATTTTTGAGTAATGAAGTAGGCGGGTGCGGTCATGTCTACGGCTTGTTGTTCGGGGTTGTTTGCCCCGTAGCCCTGATGGTTGTCCGCTGTTCGGATGGCGACCTATCACCGTAGCGTGCTGTTGGCACTGACATGTGCTCGTGCCCATCCGAAGATGTCCGGTTAGTTCATCACATCGAAGCACCCTCGATAGGTTGTCGCCTGGCTGCTGCCGCTGGCAGCGTCAGGCGGCGTAAGGCTTTTGCGTGGCGAGCACGGCGTAGACAATGCGCGCGGTCTTGTTGGCGAGCGCGACGGCGGCGAGCTTGATCTTCTTGGTTGCCTTGAGCTCCTTCGCCCATGCCCGCATGCGGTCGTCGTGTTTGTCGGCGTGGATCAGTACGGTGTGAGCGCCCACGACGAACAGCTTGCGCAAGTATCGGTCACCCATCTTGGTGATGCGCCCCATGCGCTGCTTGCCGCCGCTGGAATTCTGTCCTGGAGTGAGGCCCAGCCATGCCGCGAAGTTCTTCGCGCCGGTAAACTGATGGATGCCCTGCTCGCCGATGGTCGCGACGATAGCCGAGGCCTTGATCGGGCCAACTCCGGGGATCGTCATCAACAAGCGGGCGTCGGCATCGGCCTTGGCCTCAGCGGCGATCCGCTTGTCGATCGCTGACAGCGCCGCCTCGATGTCGGCAAGGCGATCGACCAGCGGCATCAGCGCGGCGCGCACGCAGGCCGGGATGTGTGCGCAGCTCTCTTCGACCAGCGCGGCCAGTTTGCGGACGTGCTGGTGCCCTTGCGCCGCGATCACGCCGACTTCGGCAAGATGGCCGCGCAGGGCGTTCATCAGCTGCGTGCGCTGGCCGCTCAGCGTCTCGCGCACCGAATGGACCATCTTGGCGGCCTGGTTCTCGATGGTGCGCACCGGAACGCAGCGCATGCCCGGCCGCCCCATTGCCTCGCAGATCGCGGCGGCATCGGCGGCATCGGTCTTCTGCCGGCGCACGAAAGGTTTTACGTAGATCGGCGGGATCAGCATGACCTTATGGCCCAGCGCTTCGAGCTGGCGGGCCCAGTGGTGCGACGAACTGCATGCCTCCATGCCGATGGTGCACGGCGGCAACGCGGCGAAATAGGCGATCAGTTTGCCCCGCCGGATTGCGCGCTTGTCGAGTTCGATGCCGGCAGCGTCGATGGCGTGGACCTGGAACACGTGCTTGGCTAGATCGAGGCCGATGCGGGTGACACGCGACATGTCCGGTGATAGCTTGCTCATGTGGATGGCGCTCCTCTTGGTAGACCTTTGACAGTCACACCGTGGAGGTTCGCGCATCGCGAATCAAAGCCTCAACAGAGCGCCGTCCACACCATCACCGTAACGGGAGATAAATCGCGAATCGCGATTTTTTTCTTTATACTAACAATCACTCTTTTTGGTATTTTTATTGCCGTAAGATATCTAAATCGAGATGATGTTGTGGAGTTTGTGTCAAAAGACGGATCTGATAGTTTTTTCGTAGCGGGAGATCGGTTTGTAATTACAAGAAACAACGGAATAAATTCGTCATTATACCTGAATCCATATTTGCTGATAAATTCGAAGAAATTTGATGGATGTACGATAATGGGCGATTTCGTATTTCTAAATTCAAAAAAAAGCCAAATTGTGCTGGATTTTCAGCAAAAAAGGTGAATGTAAATGCAATTGAGTTGTCCTGCAGCGGATCTAAAATGTGTGGTGGTCTTGAAAGCGGCTATGTTCTTCTTAGAATAATATACAATAATGATGAATCTGAGGCGGGCTTTATTAAATTCCCGAACTCTGCAGCGCCGGAGAGCTATTTTAGAGTTGAATGATGGTTTCGCGTGACCCAGCGTGGGAATCGGCGCGAACGGACCTTCTTCGAGGACGGTGACTACGAACTGTACCTCGATCTGCTCGCCGAAGCGGCAACCCGTTCGCAAGTGGCGATCTGGTCTTATTGCCTGATGCCAAACCACGTCCACATCGTCGCGGTACCCTCGGACGAGGATGGCCTCCGCCGGACCTTTCGCTACGTCCACCGTCACTACACCGGCTATATCAACGCCCGGCTGCGGGTGACGGGCCATCTGTGGCAGGGGCGGTTCAGCTCGGTCGCGATGGATGAGCCGCATCTGGTCACGGCGCTGCGCTACATCGCGCTCAATCCCGTGCGGGCGAGGCTCGTGGCGCGACCGGAGGACTGGCGCTGGTCCAGCACGCGCGCCCATCTGGCCGCAGCGGATGACGGCGTTGTGGCGGTTGCCCCCGCGCTCGAACGGGTCGGCGATTTTGCTGCGTTCCTGGGGGAGGATTTCGACGAGGCGCTGACTTATGCCGCGCTGCGCAAGGCTGAAAGCGTGGGGCGGCCAGTCGGCTCGCCGGAGTGGCTGGCGGATATGG
>CAIKKO010000239.1 GCA_903828025.1 uncultured Sphingomonadales bacterium | reverse complement strand
CCCGTAGGGGTCACCACTGGATCACACGGGGCAGGACCGGTTCACCGGTCAGGCATTCTGCCAAGGCCCCCTGCCAAGGCCCCCTGCCAAGGCCCCTTCGTCTAGCGGTTAGGACGCGGCCCTCTCACGGCTGAAACACGGGTTCGATTCCCGTAGGGGTCACCAGACCGATTGCCCGGAACGCGCGTTGGGCTTGCGCCCTGCCTTGTGCGACCGAACAGGATGACGCCGGCGCCATGGTCCGGAACAGCCCGAGGATCCGATGGATTTCGATTCGATCAGCAATTTCACAGCCTTCGCCGGAGGCGGCGCGCTGGCGATGACCATTGCGCTGTTTGCGGGGCTGCGTGATCGCAGCTATCGGCGGCGGCGGGATCTGGACCGGGTGAGCCTGGTGTCGTGGGGCCTGATGTCGGTCTTGTTCCTTATGCTGTCGATCATGCTGCTGGCCACCGCCGCGAAATTCTACTTCGCGCCGGGCAGCTGAGGCCGGTTGCGCGCGCCGTCCCGCAGGCCTGTCATCATCCTGCGGAAATTGTTTCAGAAAACGACACAAAACCGCAGCCTTTTGCCGTAATGTGGCACCTTGAACGCGGCGTCCGGCCGTTTGTGCGCCGCACGAATCGGGCCCGAGCAAGGTGGAAATGAAACTGTCATGAAGGGTTGGTCCCTGCCCTGGCCTGGCATCGCCGTGGCGGTCGGCACATGCGCCGCGATGATCCTGATGGGCGTCTACGCCGCGCTGGCGCTTGCGGTGCTGATCCTGTGGCTGGGCACGCTGTGGCTTTCCAGCCCCGAACCCACCGTGGAAATCCGCGTTCCCGACGAAGGCTCGGTCTCGCGGCAGGCGATGGTCGAGCTGGTCGAACCGTTCAGCGTGCCAGTGCTGATGCTCGATGGCCAGCGCATTGCCGCCGCCAACGCCGCCGCGCGTGAGGCGCTGGGCCCGCATATCATCGGGCAGGACGCGCGCGTGGCGCTGCGCCATCCCGAAGCGATCACCTTGCTCGATATGCCGCAGGGCAGCGCGGTGGTGCGCGGCCTCACCGGATCGCGCAGCATCTGGCATGTCAGCCGCGTCAGCATCGACCAGCGCTTTTCGCTGATCGAGCTGGTCAACCGCACGGTCGAGGCCGATATCAGCCGGTCGCACACCGATTTCGTCGCCAACGCCAGCCACGAACTGCGCACGCCGCTGGCGTCGATCATCGGCTATATCGAGACGCTGGCCGATCCTGATGCCAAAGTCGATGCGGTCACCGCTGCGCGCTTTCACAACACCGTGCTGCGCGAATCAAAGCGCCTGCAAAGCCTGGTCGAAGATCTGATGTCGCTTTCGCGGATCGAGGCGGAAAAGCACGAGCTGCCGCGCGAGCGGATCGACCTCAGCCAGCTGGCCGCCAGCATCGGCGGCGAAGTCGGCGCGACGTACGGCGAAAACCGCATCCTGGTGAACGCTACTGATGCCGTGGTCATCGGCGATCGCCAGCAGCTCGATCAGGTCGTGCGCAACCTGATCGACAACGCCTTGAAATATGGCGATCCCAAGGAACCCGTGCGGGTCGATGTCGTCAACACCGGCACCGAAGCCGTGCTATCGGTAACCGATCGCGGCGAGGGCATCCACGCCGATCATATCCCCTATCTCACCCGGCGCTTCTATCGCACCGACCCCGGCCGCAGCCGCGCGGCGGGCGGAACCGGGCTTGGCCTTGCCATTGTCAAACACATCGTTGAAAGACACCGGGGCAATCTCGACATTTCGAGCCGCCTCGGTGAGGGCACGACCGTAACCGTGCGCTTCGCGCTGGCTGTTACACCGGCTAAAGAACTGTCATAGGCCTGTCATTCCGTGGTCGCATTGCCCCGTTGGTCAACAGGACGTTGAGGAATTACCCGATGCTCGCGAATCGTACCATTGCCGTTTCCGCCGTAGCTCTTGCTGCGCTTGCGCTTGCCTCATGCGGCGGGCAGCAGGGCGCAAGCCGCGATCAGGTCCGCGCGGTCGGCTCCTCCACCGTCTACCCCTTCGCCAAGGCTGTCGCGGAATCGCTGGCCAAGTCCGATGCCACGATCAAGGCACCGATCATCGAATCGACCGGGACGGGCGCGGGCATGAAGCTGTTCTGCGGCGGCGTTGGCCCGCAGCACCCCGATATCGAAGACGCCTCGCGCCGGATGAAGAAGTCTGAATTCGATGATTGCCAGAAGAACGGCGTCAAGGAGATCACGGAGATCCAGGTCGGCCTCGACGGCGTGGCCTTTGCCGAAGCCAAGGGCGGCCCCGGCATCGCGCTGACCCCGCTCGATGTCTACAAGGCGCTGGCCAAGGCGCCGTTCGGCAAGCCCAACACCGCCAAGACCTGGAAGGATGTCAACCCGGCATACCCGGATGAGGCGATCCTCGTGTATGGTCCGCCCTCCACCTCGGGCACGCGCGATGCCTTCAAGGAACTGATCCTCGTCAAGGGCTGCGAAACCGATCCGGCGATGAAGGCGCTCAAGGACACCGACAAGGACAAGCATGACGCCGTGTGCGGCGAAGTGCGCGAAGATGGCGCTTATGTCGATGCGGGTGAGAACGACAACCTGATCGTCCAGAAGATCGAGGCCAACACGAAGGCCCTGGGCATTTTCGGCTATTCCTATCTCGAACAGAACTCGGACAAGCTCAAGGGCCTGACAATGAGCGGCGTGACGCCGACGTACGAGACGATTTCGGACTTCACCTATCCGGGTGCTCGTCCGCTCTACATCTATGTCAAGAAGGCCCACCTCAAGGCCATCCCGGGCCTGCAGGCCTATGTGACCGAGTGGAGCAAGCTGTGGAGCAAGGGCGGCGTCCTCGCCAAGGCCGGGATGGTGGTTGCGCCTGATGCCGTGCTGGCCGCCAGCGCCAAGGCGGCGTCCGAACTGCCCGTGCTCGATGGCGCGCAGCTGAAGTAGCATCCGGTAAAAGTGGGCTGGGTAAAGTAGGGGTTGGGTTCGGGCCATGTCGCCAGCGATTTTGTTTCTTCTGGCCTTCGGGCTGGGTCTGGTCGGCTGGCTGGCGGGACGGTCGCGGGCCTGGGCCTTCCGCCTTGCCGCGCCCGGCGGGCGGATCAATTCGCTGCCGAATTTCCATGCCTGGTACGTCGCGATGTGGATCGTCGTGCCCTCGGTCAGCTTCGCGCTGCTGTGGGATGCGATCAGCCCCGCGCTGGTGCTCCAGCACGTGCTGGCCGATCCGGCCGCCGCGGCGCTGCCCGGCTTCGGGTTTGAGCGTGAGGCGATGATGGCCGAAGCCCGGGCGGTTGCCACGGGCGCGGCGCGCGCGGTGTTCAACAGCGAAGCCGAAGGGCTGGTCGCCCCCTACCGCACTGCGCTCACGCTCTATGATACGCTGGGGCTGACGATCACGCTGGTCATCGCCTTTGCCGGGGGCGCGTTCTCGTTCCTGCGGCTGCGGCCCGATTTCACCGCCCGCAACCGCGTCGAGCGCGCGGTGATGGCGCTGCTGCTGCTCGCCTCGCTGGTGGCGATCCTCACCACTGTCGGCATTGTCGTGAGCCTGCTGTTCGAGACGATCCGCTTCTTCGGCATGGTCTCGCCGATTGATTTCCTGTTCGGCACCCACTGGGCGCCCGATCCGATGAAGACCGGCGCGGCCGACAGCTCGGTGTTCGGCGCGATCCCGCTGTTCTGGGGCACGCTCTATATCGGCGCGATCATCGCCATGGCCGTGGCGATCCCGCTCGGGCTGATGAGCGCGATCTACCTCACCCAATATGCCGACGCCACGGTGCGCAAGATCATCAAGCCGCTGCTCGAAATTCTCGCGGGCGTGCCGACCGTGGTCTACGGCTACTTCGCGGCGCTCACCGTGGCACCGGCGGTGCGCGATTTCGCGCAAGCCATCGGCATTGCCAACGCCTCGACCGAAAGCGCGATGGCAGCGGGCCTCGTCATGGGCGTGATGATCATTCCCTTCGTCTCCTCGATGGCCGACGACAGCATTGCCGCCGTGCCGCAGGCGATGCGCGACGGCAGCCTCGCGATGGGGGCCACCCGCGCCGAAACGATCCGCAAAGTGCTGGTGCCCGCCGCGCTCCCCGGCATTGTCGCGGGCATCATGCTGGCGATCAGCCGCGCGATTGGCGAGACGATGATCGTGGTCATGGCGGCCGGCGCCGCCGCGAACCTGACCGCCAACCCGTTCCAGTCGATGACCACGGTGACGTTCCAGATCGTCGCCATGCTCACCGGCGAAGGCAGCTTCGACCACCCCGCCACGCTTTCGGCGTTTGCGCTGGGCATGGTGCTGTTCCTTGTCACGCTCACGCTCAACTTCATCGCGCTGCGCGTGGTCAAGCGCTACCGCGAAGCCTACGAGTAAGCCCGCCATGACCATGCCAGCCCCCAAAGATCCTGACGCGCTCGAAGCGCTGCGTGCCGTCCGGCAGGCGCGCATGCAGGCGGGCCTTGCGCGCCGCTACCGGAGCGACGCCGTGTTCTACTGGCTGGGCCTTGGCGCAGTGAGCTTTTCGGCGCTGGTGCTGGTGCTGCTGCTCATCTCGATGGCCGCGAACGGCTGGGCCGGGTTCCATCGCAGCGAACTCAAGCTCACGGTGCCGATCCACGGCGTTCTGCTGCTCGATCCTGACCGCCTCACTCAGCCCGATCCCTTGGGCGGGCTCGAATCCGCCGGCTTGCCCGCTACGGTCGAAACCGCCGCCAACAAAGCCTTCGGGCCCGGCGGTGTCGATCTGCTGGCGGACGGGGCCTGGCGCGAAGTGGGCGCCCGGATCATTGCCAATCCCGCGCTGCTGAACAGTGCCGAACTCGCCGTCTCGCTGCCCGCCAGCGATGATCTGGCCAATGCCGTGCGCGGCGGCGGCGAACCCGCGCTTCAGGCCACCGCCCACAAGCTCATCCATGATGGCCAGTTGGTCCGCGCGTTCGACACTGGCTTCCTCGTGCGCGCCGATGCCACCAGCCCGCAAGGCGTGGGCATCTGGGGCGCACTCAAGGGGTCGATGATGACCATGCTGGTCACCCTGCTGCTGGCCTTCCCGGTGGGCGTGCTCTCGGCGCTCTATCTGGAGGAATACGCCGGGCGGAACCGCTGGACCGACCTGATCGAGATCTCGATCAACAACCTCGCGGCGGTCCCCTCGATCATCTTCGGCCTGCTGGGCCTTGCGGTGTTCCTCGCGCTGTTTCCCAATCTGCGCTCCGCGCCGCTGATCGGCGGCATGACGCTGGCGCTGATGACGATGCCGGTGATCGTCATTTCCGGGCGCAACGCGATCAAGGCGGTGCCGCCCTCGATCCGCGATGCCGCGCTGGCGATGGGCGCGAGCCCGGTGCAAGTGGTGTTCCACCATGTCCTCCCGCTCGCCCTCCCCGGCATTCTGACCGGCACGATCATCGGCATGGCCCGCGCGCTGGGGGAAACCGCGCCGCTGCTGATGATCGGCATGCGCGCCTTCGTCGCCAGCGCGCCGAGCGATTTCACTTCGCCCTCGACCGTGCTGCCGGTGCAGATCTTCCTGTGGTCCGACGAAATCGACCGCGGTTTCATCGAACGCACCAGCGCGGCGATTGTCGTGCTGCTGATCTTCCTGCTCCTGATGAACGGCATTGCGATCTATCTGCGCAACCGCTTCGAAAAACGGTGGTAACATGAACGCTCAAGTCCCGGCAGCCACAGGTTCTGCGTCCGAAACGGCAACAGATACGGCAGCATCCGCGTTCCCGGATCCGGTCGGCCCGTCCAAGATCAGCGCGCGCGACGTTTCGGTCTTCTATGGCCAGAAGCGCGCGATCGACAACGTCTCGATCGAGATCCCCAAGAGCTACGTGACCGCGTTCATCGGGCCGTCGGGCTGCGGCAAATCGACGTTCCTGCGCAGCCTCAACCGCATGAACGACACGATTTCGGGCGCGCGCGTCGAAGGCGAAATCCTGCTCGACGGCGTGGACATCTACCGTTCGACGATGGACGTGGTGCAACTGCGCGCGCGCGTCGGGATGGTGTTCCAGAAGCCCAACCCGTTCCCGAAGTCGATCTTCGAGAACGTGGCCTATGGTCTGCGCGTGCGCGGCCTCAATGCGCGCGTGCGCTTGGCCGAAGAGGTCGAGAAGGCGCTGCGCAATGCGGCGCTTTGGGATGAGGTGAAGGATCGCCTCGACAGCTCCGGCCTGTCGCTCTCGGGCGGCCAGCAGCAGCGGCTCTGCATCGCCCGCGCGCTGGCCGTGTGTCCCGAAGTGCTGCTGATGGATGAGCCGGCATCGGCGCTCGACCCGATCGCCACGCAGCGCATCGAAGAATTGATCTACGTCCTGAAGAAGGACTACACGAT
>CAIKKO010000238.1 GCA_903828025.1 uncultured Sphingomonadales bacterium | reverse complement strand
GGAAGGGGTGGAACAGGCCGATCGAATTGCTGCCCCCGCCGATCGCGGCGACGAGCAGATCGGGCAGGCGGCCAACACGGCTCAGCATCTGCGCGCGCGCTTCCTTGCCGATCACGCTCTGGAAATCGCGGACGAGCTCCGGATAGGGGTGCGGGCCAGCGGCGGTGCCGATGATGTAGAACGTGTCATGGACATTGGCGACCCAGTCGCGCAGCGCCTCGTTCATCGCGTCTTTCAGCGTGGCGGACCCGGCGGTGACAGGCACGACTTCGGCGCCCAAAAGCTTCATGCGGAACACGTTGGGCGCCTGGCGCGCCACATCGGTTGCGCCCATGAAGATCACGCAGGGCAGGCCGAAGCGCGCGCAGACCGTGGCGGTGGCGACGCCGTGCTGGCCCGCGCCGGTTTCGGCGATGATCCGCGTCTTGCCCATGCGGATCGCGAGCAGGATCTGGCCGATGCAGTTGTTGATCTTGTGCGCGCCGGTGTGGTTCAGCTCATCGCGCTTGAACCAGACTTGCGCGCCGCCGAGTTCCTCGGTGAGCCGCGGTGCGAAATAGAGCGGGCTGGGGCGGCCGACATAATGTTCGAGCAGATCGTCGAACTCGGCGTGGAAGGCCGGGTCCGCCTTGGCCTTGCGGTACTCCGTCTCCAGTTCGAGGATCAGCGGCATGAGCGTTTCGGCGACATAGCGGCCGCCGAATTGGCCGAAGTGGCCTTGTGCGTCGGGCTGGGTGCGAAAGCTGTTGGGGATGGGCGCGTTCATACGGGTTCGCTTGGCAGAGCCCTGCGCGCTTGTCCAGATTCGCGGGCGAAAGGGCAAGCTAGCCGAACTCCAAACCCCATCCGTTCGTGTCGAGTGCTCTAAACTGAACGGGCCGCTTTGCAGAACGCGGCGATAAGATCCACGTCCTTCACGCCGGGCGCGCATTCGACGCCGGATGAGACATCGACCAGCGGTGCCTGGGTCGCGCGGACGGCTTGCGCAACATTGGCGGGCGAAAGCCCTCCTGCCAGCCCCCAAGGTACGCTGCCGCGATGGCCGGCCAGCAGGCTCCAGTCGAACACCAGCCCCAGCCCGCCGGGGAGCGCCGCGCCCTTGGGCGGTTTGGCGTCAAACAGCACGAGATCGGCGGCACCCGCAAAGGTTTCGGCGCGGGCGATATCCTCGCGGCTGGAGACGGCCATGGCCTTCCACACGGGAAGCCCGAACGCGGCGCGCAAGGCGGCGACGCGGGCGGGGTCTTCCTGGCCGTGGAGCTGGATCACATCGAGCCGCGCGGCAGCGACCGTCTCGGCGATCAGGCTGTCTGCGGCATCGACAAACAGGCCGACGAGCTTGATCCGCCCCGCCGCCTGCGCGCCAAGCGCGGCGGCATCGGCCAGCGCAAGATGGCGCGGGGAGGGGGGGAACACGACCAACCCGGCATAATCCGCCCGCGCCGCGATGGCCCAATCGAGCGCGGCGGGGGTGGTGAGGCCGCAGATCTGGACGCGGGGGGAGGGCAGGGTGTGCGGATAGGGGGTGGTTGGGTTCGGGTCAAATACTTGCCCACCCCCGACCCCTCCCGCAAGCGGAAGGGGGGAAGAAGGCCCAGCGTAAAACACCCCTCCCGCTTGCGGGAGGGGTTGGGGGTGGGC
>CAIKKO010000237.1 GCA_903828025.1 uncultured Sphingomonadales bacterium | reverse complement strand
GGGTCATGCCGGGCGCGCGCATGTTGAAGATCGTGGTAATGAAGTTGATCGCACCGAGGATCGAGCCTGCGCCCGCAAGGTGGAGCGAGAAGATCGCGAAGTCGACCGCGGGGCCAACCGAGCCCGAAGTCGAGAGCGGAGCATAGACCGTCCAGCCGGTGCCTGCGCCCATGCCGGTGCCGCCGGGCATGAAGGCCGACATCATCAGCGAGCAGAAGCCCGCCACCGTCAGCCAGAACGAAATGTTGTTCATGCGCGGGAAGGCCATGTCCGGTGCGCCGATCATCAGCGGAACGAACCAGTTGCCGAAGCCGCCGATCAGCGCGGGCATGACCATGAAGAACACCATGATCAGACCGTGCGCGGTGATCAACACGTTCCACATGTGGAGCGTGGCGTTGAAGTCCTGATCGTTGCCACCGAGGAAATGCGTCCACCAGCCGAGGTACTGGATGCCCGGATGCGCGAGTTCAGCGCGCATGATGCCGGAAACGCCGCCGCCAATGATGCCCGCGAATATCGCGAAGATCAGGTAGAGCGTCCCGATATCCTTATGGTTGGTCGACATGAACCAGCGCTGGAAAAACGCGGGCTTGTGATCATGATCGTGCGCATCATCGTGATGCGCGTTGAAGGTCTCGTGGTCGGCGGGAATGGTGGCCATGGTGGTCTAACCTTGTCCTCGAAATCGGATTATGCGGCGGGAGCGGTCTTGGCGGGGGCAGCCGCCGTGGTCGTCGCGGCTGCCGCCGGGCCGACGGTACCGCCCTGAGTCTTGACCCACGCTTCGAACTTGGCGCGGGGCAGAGCCTCAACCACGATCGGCATGTAGCCATGGCGGGCGCCGCACAGTTCGGAGCACTGGCCGTAATACACGCCCGGCTCCCGGATGAAGAGCACCTTCTCGTTGATCCGCCCCGGGACGGCATCGAGCTTGAACCAGAGCGACGGGACGGCGAACGAATGGATCACGTCGGAACCAGTGGTCTGAAGACGGATCGGCTCACCCACCGGAACCACCATGCGGTTGTCGGCAGCAAGTTGCGGCTGCTCGCCGCGTTTGATGGCTTCGGCATCGGGCAGGATGTTGGAGATCACCTCAAACCCGCCGTTGTCCGGGTAGGTGTAGCCCCAATACCACTGGTAGCCGGTGGCCTTCACCGTCAGCGCGCCCTTGGGGGCGGGCGTGTACTGGTGCGCCAGCAGGCGGATCGAGGGCACGGCGATGACAACGAGGATCAAGACCGGAACAACCGTCCAGATAATCTCGATCAGTGTGTTGTGGCTGGTCTTCGAGGCAACCGGATTGGCGCGGCGGTTGAAGCGCACCATCACCAGCAGCAGCAGCAGCAGCACAAACAGCGTGATAACGGTGATGACCGGCATCAGCAGATAGTTGTGCATCGCGAGCGCTTCGCGGCCCGTGTTCGAATACTGGTCCTGAAAGGTATAGCCGCCCGATACCGGCTGACCCTTGCCCGCCGTTGGCTTCATGGGGGCATACGAGCCCTTGTCGACCGGAGCAGCAGCCGGGACTTCGCTTGCCGCAGCGGCAGGAGCCGGAGCCAAGGCTGCGGGAGCGGCAGGCGCTGCCACAGCGGGGGCCGCCGCAACGGCCGGGGCCGCAGGCGCTGCAGCCATGGCGTGCGGCGCGAGCGCGAGCACTGCCGCGAGGCTGAAAGTCCGGATCGCATGGCCCAGAGTGCGGGCAGTATGGGAAAGACTCATGGTAT
>CAIKKO010000236.1 GCA_903828025.1 uncultured Sphingomonadales bacterium | reverse complement strand
GTCGATGGCTGGCCGCACGTCCACCGGCTGGGTCACATCGCGCGAGCCGTGGAGCAGGCGCGGGTGGAACACGAAGAATTCGCCCGGCTCCAGCAGCATCGGCAGCGCCGCCAGTTCGCTCGCCGGATCGCGCCAGAAGTTGGGCGCGCCGTATGTGCCGCCCTCGCTGCCCGCGATCAGGTTGAACCCCCGCGCGGCAAGGTCTTCGCGGCTGAGGGTGTGGCTGCCGGGCACGATCTGGATGCAGTTGTCCGCCTGCGTGCGGGTCAGGGAAAGGTGGACCGAGACTTGCCGCGTGTCGTCGGCCAGCAAAGTGAGGTACTGGTCCTGATGCCAGCGCAGCCCCTTGCCTTTTGCCATGAAAAACAGCTGCGAGCGCCACAGCACCAGATCCTCGCCGAGCAAAGCGCTGGCGAGCTGCGCGATAGGCCGGGCGCGGGCCGGATCATCGACCAGCGGCCAATCGAGATGGCGGTTGCGCCGCGTGCTGAACGGCGCATCGCTCCCGCCCACTTCGCGCAGCAGCGTGTCGGCGAGATCGAGTGCTGCATCGGCAGGCAGCGCGCGAAACGGGCCGGCATAGCCCTGCGCCGCATAGTGCTGGCGCGCCGCCTCGATCATCCCGCTGCCTGCGCGGCCTCCCGCGCCACCACGCGGCGCAGGGCATTGGCATAGGTCGCGGCGTCCTGCGCGCCGGGGATCATGTATTTGCCGTTGACGACCATTGCGGGCACCCCGGCGATGTTCCAGTCCCACGCCTGCCGCTCGCCCGCCTCGACAATGGCGTCGAGTTCGGGATCGGTCAGCGCGGCGGCGGCTTCGGCGCGGTTTAGCCCGGCGGCAACGGCGATATCGGTCAGCACCAGCGGATCGTTCATCCGGCGGCGCTGCTGGAAGTGGGCGTCGAACAGCGCGCGCTTGAGGCGGACTTGCAGCTCTGCGCCGTGGTCGCGCAGCGCCATCGCGAGCAGGCGGTGCGCGGCGCGGGTGTTCCACATCATCGCGGGGGGCGCTTCGCCCTCACCCACATAGCCGAACGAATAGCCTGCCGCCGCCGCCGCGTCCTGCATCTGGCTGCGCGCACCGGCGGCCTGTTCCGGCGTGCGGCCATATTTGCGCTGGATGTGGGCCTGCTGCTCCTCGCCGGTCTCGGGCATGTCCGGGTTGAGCTCGAAGGGGTGGAAGCGCACCGTGGCGGCGACTTCTCCCGCCATCCCGGCGAGCGCGGCCTCTAACTGGTTGAGGCCGATGATGCACCAGGGGCACATCACATCGGACCAGATATCGACGGTTACGGGTGCAGGTGTTGTCATTGTTCCAGCCACCATTTGAGGAGGTGATGGGCCACCGCGAACGGCGGCGGGGCGATGAAGGCACCGTCCTCGGTGCCGGTGTTGAGGGCGTACATGGCGTACTCGACTTCCGCGCGGGTGAACCAGCGCGCATCGTCAAGCTCGGTCTTGTCGATGGTGATCGCCGGATCATCGGCATAGGCGTGGCAGCCGATCATCAGCGAGGAGGGGAACGGCCAAGGCTGGCAGGCGACATAGCGCACATCGCGCACCCGCACGCCCGCTTCCTCGAACACTTCGCGCGCCACGGCTTCCTCGATGGATTCGCCCGGCTCGATAAACCCGGCCAGCGCCGAATAGCGGCGCGGGGGAAAGCGCGGCTGGCGGCCGAGCAGGAGCTGGCCTTCCCATTCGACCGACATGATCGTGACCGGATCGACGCGCGGGAAGTGATCGCTCTTGCACGCCGTGTTGGTGCAAGTGCGCTGCCAGCCGCCCTTGGCGAGCTTGGTGGAAGTGCCGCAGCGCGCGCAGAAGCGGTGGCGGGCGTGCCAATCGACCAGCGCGCGCGCGCCGCCATAGGTCGCGAGGTCTGCGGCGGGCAGCGCCGACATCGCGGCCCAGAGGCGGGGGTTGGCTGGGCCCGGATTGCCTGTCAGCGTGGGCGAGACAGCGGCGAAACAGGCGCGCTCCGACGTGTCGAGCCCGAGGAACACCAGCTCGTCCGCCGCATCGGCATCGGCCAGCGTGCCCCAGCTAAGCGCGCCGTCAACCCCGATCACCGGATCGAGCCCGTCAAGCCGCAGCAGCCGCGCGCGCCAGTTGGTCAGCCCCGCCAGCTTTTCGGCATCGGCGCGGATATGGTCGGCGCGGTCGAGCCCCGAACCGGTGAACGAAATGGGCGGAGTGGGACGGTACAGCGTGGTCATCAGGCGGCTTTCTTCAGGGCCGAAACATCGGTGAGCAACGCTTTGCGGAACTCGTCCCCGATCGGCAACGCGCTGGACGGCATGTATTGCACATAAAGGCCTGCGCGCAGGCCGATCCGCGTGTTGACGAAGCCGACCGTACCCGCCGCGCCCGACCAGCCGAACGTCCCCGCATCCTCGCCCAGCCCGACGCGGCCGCCCGCGCCAAAGCCAGCCCCGGCGATCCAGGTTCCGGCAAGATCGACCCCGGCAGGAAGCATATTGCTTGTGCCAAGCCGGACCGCCGCCTCGTTCATCACCCGCGTGCCGCCGATCATGCCCGCCCCCGCCAGCATCATGAGGAAGCGGTCATAATCGCGCGGGCTGCTGACAAGCCCTGCGCCGCCGAAGGGAAAGGCCGGTGGATCAAGATAGACCGAGTTCGCGCCGGGATCGAGCAGGTCGGCCTTGCCATCGTGGAGCACGTAATTGCTGGCAAGGCGCTGCGCCTGCGCACCGCTGACCTGCCAGACCGTATTCGTCATACCGCAGGGGCCAAATAGGCGCTCGGCGAGGAAGGCATCGAAATCCTGACCCGAAACCACCTCGATGATTCGGCCTAGCAGATCGAGGCTGACCGAATAGCTGAACTGCGTGCCCGGCTCGTAGACCAGCGGCATCTCGGCGAGCTTGTCGGCAAACTCGGCCAGGCTCGGCAAGGTCTTAACTTTGCCAAGCACCGGGATCGGCTGCCGACTGACCCGGGCAGGCACCAACCCGGCAGCTTCATAAGCGTCCTTGATCGGGCCCTTCTGGATGATCGAATAGCCAAGCCCTGCCGTGTGCGTCAGCAAGTGGCGCAAAGTGATCGGCGTCTGCGCGGGTTTCAGCTCGGTGATCGAGCCATCGGGCGTGACCTGCACTTGCATCTTGGCGAACTTGGGCAGGAACTCCGCAATCGGTTGGTCGAGCTCGATCTTGCCCTGATCCACCAGCATCATCGCCGCCATGCCGGTGATCGGCTTGGTCATCGAATAGATCCGGTAGAGGCTGTCGAGATCGACCGGCACATCCGAATCGAGCGCCAAAGTGCCGCGCGCGATCTGCATCGGCGGCGCGCTACCCCAGCCGAGCGCGGCGACGACGCCGGGCAATTTGCCCGAGGCGACATAGTCGTACACCAGATTGGTCAGGACCGGGTAGGTTTCCTCGACGGATGGATCGGCGAAAGCGGGGCGCGGCAGGAGCGACGATCCGGCAAAGCCTGCTCCGAGCCAGCCCGCCGAACGCAACAGGGAACGGCGGGACAACAAAAGTGATCTATCGTGCATGGCCTACCTGTGTGCGAGCGCCAGGCGCGCGGCCTTGGCAAATACCGTGGGCAGCCCCGCCGCTTCGATCGTCTCGACCGGCCAGAACGCGCCCCCCTCCAGACTAGCGAAATCGCCGCCAGCGCAAAGCATCAATTGCAATTCAAGATCGAAATGCGTGAACCCGTGACGCACCACGCCGCAAGGCTGCCATGCGCCGGGGAACGGCGGCGCGCCGTGCCCGTCGGCGCGAGCGGACCAGCCGTCATCGGGCAGCGCGCGCATGCCGCCAAGCATGCCTTTGCCCGCGCGCTTGACGAGCAGCACGCCCCCTTCGCGCTCGATCCAGAACACGCGGCCCTGCCGCAGCGGCTTGGCCTTCTTCGCGGCTTTGACCGGATAGGCCTCGGGCGTGCCGCCTGCGCGGGCGGCGCAGTGCTGCGCCAGCGGGCAAAGCAGGCAGCGGGGGCTGCGAACCGTGCAGATCGACGAGCCCAGATCCATCATCGCCTGCGCGAAATCGCCCGCCCGGATGTCCGGCGTGATCGTATCGGTTGCAGCGCGGATCGCAGTGCGCCCGGCAGGCAGCGGCGCACCAATAGCGAACAGCCGCGCGACCACGCGCTCGACATTGGCATCGACCACCACCGCGCGCTGCCCGAACGCAATCGCCGCCACCGCCGCGGCGGTATAAGCGCCCAGCCCGGGCAGCGTGCGCAGTTCCTCCTCAGTGCGGGGAAAGCCGCCGAGCCGAGCCACTTCGCGCGCGCAGGCAAGCAGATTGCGCGCGCGGGCATAATAGCCCAGCCCCGCCCACGCCGCCATGACATCGGCATCCTCCGCTGCCGCCAGCGCTTCCACTGAGGGCCACAGCGCCAGGAATTTCGCGTAATAGGCGCGCACCGCCGCCACCGTGGTCTGCTGGAGCATGATCTCCGAAAGCCATACGCGGTAGGGATCGGCGGGGGGATCGTGCGGCAGGTGGCGCCACGGCAGGCGGCGCGCATTGACATCATACC
>CAIKKO010000235.1 GCA_903828025.1 uncultured Sphingomonadales bacterium | reverse complement strand
TCGTTCGAGGCGGGCGCGAAGACCCAGTTCTGGGATCGCCGCATCACGCTGAACATGGCCGGCTTCTACTACGACTACAAAAACCAGCAGTTCATCAACGTCGATCCCAACACGGCGGCGCAGCAGCTGCTCAACATCCCCAAGTCGACGCTGTACGGCGCCGAGGCGGAGCTGACCGTGCGCGCGACCGACAAAGTCACGCTGCATGCCGGCATGGGTCTGCTCTCGACCAAGATCAAGGAAGGCATCGTGAGCGGCGTGGACGTGAGCGGCCACCGCCTGTCCAACGCGCCGACACTGACCTTCAACGCCAGCATCGACGCCACCCTGCTGCAGGGCGGTTTCGGATCGGTCTCGATCCACCCTGAACTGTCCTACCAGTCGAGCCAGTTCTTCGAAACGATCAACATTCCGCGCTTGCGGCAGCAGTCCTACGCGCTGTTTGGCGGCCATCTCGATTGGGACAGCCCCGACGGCCGCTTCAATGCCTCGGTCTGGGCGCGCAACTTGGGCAACAAGTTCTACTTCACCTCGCGCATCGACCTGCTGGCGGGCTTCGGCTTTGATTACAACCACGTCGGCACCCCGCGCATGTACGGGGTGACCGTCGGCGCCAAGTTCTGAAGGGGGCCATGAGCGCCTTGTCCTATGCGAGGGGGCCGTCCGAGGTCCCCTTGCTGGATACGACCATCGGCGCGGCGCTACGCGGCGCAGCGGCGCGCTGGGGCGGCGAACTGGCGCTGGTTTCGCGGCATCAGGATGTGCGCTGGACCTGGGCTGAACTCGATGCCGAAGTGGACCGCGTGGCGACCGGTCTGCTCCGGCTCGGCGTGGCCAAGGGCGACCGGGTGGGCATCTGGGCACCCAATAGCGCCGAATGGACGCTGATCCAGTTCGCCACCGCGCGGATCGGCGCGATCCTCGTCACGATCAATCCGGCCTACCGCACCAGCGAGATCGAGTATGCGCTGAACAAAGTGGGCTGCAGCGTGCTGGTCTGCGCGCCGCGCTTCAAGACCAGCGACTATGTCCAGATGCTGCGCGATATCGGTGCAGCACAGGTGCCGCTCTTGCGCCACACCGTCACCACCGGAACAGCCGCGCACGAAGGGTTCATCACCTGGCGAGACCTGCTGGCGGAGCCGGACGGCGCGGCACTGGCCAGCGCCGAAGCCGCGCTTTCGCCGGACGACGCGATCAACATCCAGTTCACCAGCGGCACCACCGGCTTTCCCAAGGGCGCGACGCTCACGCACCGCAACATTCTCAACAACGGCTATTTCACCGCGCAGACCATTGCGCTTACCCACCACGACCGGATCTGCATTCCGGTGCCGCTGTATCATTGCTTCGGCATGGTGCTGGGCAATCTTGCCGCGCTCACCACCGGCGCGGCGATGGTCTATCCGGGCGAGGCGTTCGATCCGCTGGACGCGCTGCAAGCGGTCGAGGCCGAGGGCTGCACCGCGCTCTACGGCGTGCCGACGATGTTCATCGCGATGCTCAATCAGCCCGGCCTCGATGGCCTCGATGTCAGCACCTTGCGCACCGGGATCATGGCGGGCTCGCCCTGCCCCGTCACCGTGATGCGGCAGGTGATGGACCGGCTCGGCATGCGCGCAGTGACCATCGGCTACGGCATGACCGAGACCAGCCCGCTCACCACCCAGACCGCGACCGACGATCCCATCGACGAACGCGTCGGCACCGTCGGGCGCGTCCATCCGCATGCCGAAGCGAAGATCGTCGGCCCGCATGGCGAGACGCTGCCCATCGGCGAACAGGGCGAATATTGCGCGCGCGGCTATGCCGTGATGCTCGGCTACTGGGACGATCCGGCCAAGACCGCCGAGGCCATCGACGGCGAGGGCTGGATGCATTCGGGCGATCTCGCGACGATGGACAGCGCGGGCTATGTGCGCATCACCGGGCGCATCAAGGACATGATCATTCGCGGCGGGGAGAACATCTACCCGCGCGAGATCGAGGAATTCCTGCTCACCCATCCGCACATTGCCGATGCGCAAGTGTTCGGGGTGGCCGATGATAAATACGGCGAGGAAGTCTGCGCCTGGGTCATCCCCCGGCCCGATGCCACGCTCGCGGCGGACGATATTTTCGCGCATTGCCGGGGCCAGATCGCGCACTTCAAGGTGCCGCGCCACGTGCGCATTGTCGAAAGCTTTGCCATGACGGTGACGGGCAAGGCGCAGAAATTCGAAATGCGCCGCGTGATGGAAGCCGAACTCAAGCGCGGTTGATCCGCCGAAAGCGGCCCCTCCCACGACCGGTTTGCGCGGACGTCCGGGAGAATTGCCCTTTTGTGCAGGTTTGCACGCCGCAAATAACCAAATCGGTGTTTTTACCCAAGGCTACCAACCGTCTGCTCCCCGTGCAGGCCTTGCCGGAACCACGAGAAAATCAAGCCTTATCGTGTGGATAACCGATCCGACCCATAACTTGCTTTGAAATTCCCATAAGCTGGCACCAAGCCGGTAGAGCCCATGCAGCAACCCGAAGCAGGTTTTGCGCGCCCTTTGCCGATGCTGCCGAAAACAAACACAAATTCAATCAAGCGCCCGTCAGGGCCAGTTAGGGCGGAATTGCCAGCAACTGCAGCGGATATTGCCAAAGACCCGATGTTCAGGCTCACTCTCCCCATAAACACAGGGAGAGGCGATTCGGGTATGTCCGGAGGTCCCACATCAGCTGCGGCCCCGGTGGCCCCCGACACGTCCGTGTCCGTCAATCCCGTGCGCACGCGGGCGGACTGGGACGCCATGCGCGCGGCGGTTCTGGCCGATCCCGGCGCGTTCCACGGCGAAATTGCTGCGCAGCGCATCCATTGGTTTGTGCCGGATCAGGGCCCCGCCGGTGCCTGGCTGTCGCGCGATCCGGCAGGCGCATGGACCGGCTGGGATGCGGCGACCGGCGATCCGTTCACCGCCGCCGTACCTGCCGACTTCGCGCCCTGGACCACCGCGTTCGATGCCTCCAACCCGCCGCACTGGCGCTGGTTTACCGGCGGGCGCACCAACGCAGCGTTCAACGAAATCGACCGCCACGTGCTCGCGGGCCACGGCGAGGAAGCCGCGCTGATCTTCGAGGGCGACCGCTGGGACATGGCGGCAGACGGCGGGCGCGGCGCGCCGGTCGATACGTTCACCGTCTCGCGCAAGCGGCTCCTACTCGAAGTCGCCAAGTGCGCCGTTGCGCTCGAAGGCTTGGGCCTGAAGCCGGGCGACCGCATCGCGCTCAACATGCCGAGCGTGGTGCCGCAGATCTTCTGGACCGAGGCGGCCAAGCGGCTGGGCATTGTCTATACGGCGGTGTTCGGCGGGTTCAGCGACAAGACCCTGTCGGACCGCATCGCCGATGCCGGGGCGCGCGTGATCGTCACCTCGGACGGCAGCTACCGCAACGCGCAAGTCGCCGCGTTCAAGACCGCTTACACCGACCCGGCGCTCGACAACTACGTGCCGGTCGCAACCGCGCTGGCGGTGCTCGCTGCAACCGATCTCGGGCTTGATCCGGCGGATGCCGCGGTGATCCAGGCGACGGTCGCCGAAACGCTTGGCGGCGAAGTCACGGTCGAACGTTCGGACGTGATGCGCGGCGTGGGCCGGGCGCTGATCAAACTGGGCGAGGCAGGCCGGATCGCCGCCAGCGATGCCGCGCGCGTGCGGCTGGCCATTGCCTCCAGCCTCGTGACCCTGCCCCCGCGTGTCGATACAGTCATCGTGGTGCGCCACACCGCGCAGCCGGATATCGTGTGGCGCGCCGAGCGTGACCGCTGGAGCCACGAGCTTACCGATGCCGCGCTGGAAACGATCCTCGCTAAGGCCAGTGTAGCGAGCGAAGCGGCGCTGCTCGCGCTGCCCGATGCCGATTTCGTCCGCGCGATCTGGGCCTCGTCCAAACCGCTGCCGGTCGATGCCGATTACCCGCTGTTTTTCATCTACACCTCGGGCTCCACCGGCAAGCCCAAGGGCATTGTCCACGTCCACGGTGGTTATACCGCAGGCATCGCGGCTTCGATGCAGGTCGCGTTCGATGCGCGGCCCGGGGACACGATCTTCGTTGTCGCCGATCCGGGCTGGATCACCGGGCAGAGCTACCAGATTTCCGCCGCGCTGCTCTCGCGCGTCACCACCGTGGTGTGCGAAGGCTCGCCCGTATTCCCGCATGCGGGCCGCTTTGCCTCAATGATCGAGCGGCACAACGTGACGATCTTCAAGGCGGGGGTGACGTTCCTCAAGTCGATCATGTCCGATCCGTCGAACCTCGCCGATGTGCAGCGCTACAGCATGGCGAGCCTGCGCGTCGCGACGTTCTGCGCCGAGCCGACCAGCCCCTCGGTGCAGGCCTTCGGCATGGAGCACGTGACCCCGCAGTATATCAACAGCTATTGGGCGACCGAGCACGGCGGCATCGCCTGGACGCATTTCTACGGCAACACTGATTTCCCGCTCAAGGCCGACGCCCATGCGTATCCGCTGCCGTGGATTGTCGGCGATGTGTGGGTAGAGGACGAGGCAGCGAGCCCAGGCACCGCCCCGTTCGCGCGCTTGACCGGCGAAGGCGTGCCATGGCGCCGCGCGGACCCCGGCGAAAAGGGCGAGATCGTCATTGCCGCGCCCTACCCCTATCTCGCGCGCACGATCTGGGGCGATGCGCTGAACTTCCGCGTCGAGAACGGCAGCGTGGTCGGCGGCTGGAAGGGCGATGCCGGGCGCTGGGAAAGCGGCTACTGGGCCCGCTGGCAGGGGGCCTGGGCCTATACGCAGGGCGATTTCGCCATCGCGCATGAGGACGGCTCGTTCTCGTTCCATGGCCGCAGCGATGATGTCATCAACGTCTCGGGCCACCGCATGGGCACCGAGGAAATCGAAGGCGCGGTGCTGCGCGACAAGACGCTCGATCCGGATTCGCCGGTCGGTAATGTGCTCGTCGTCGGCGCGCCGCACCGCGAGAAGGGGCTCACTCCGCTGGCGTTCGTGGTGCCCGTCGCGGGCCGCAAGCTGACCGAGGACGACCGCCAGCGGCTGTTCAATCTCGTCCGCACCGAAAAGGGCGCGGTGGCGGTGCCGGCCGACTTTATCGAGGTGTCGCAATTCCCCGAAACCCGCAGCGGCAAATATATGCGCCACATGGTGCGCGCGCTGGTCGAGGGCGGCGATCTGGGCGACGTCACCACTTTGCGCAACCCGGAAAGCCTGACCGAGCTCAAGACCGCGATCGACGCGTGGCAGCGCCAGCAGCGGCTGAGCGAGGAACAATCGCTGTTCGAGCGCTATCGCTACTTCCTCATCCAGTACAACGCCGTCGCGCCGGGCAAGCGGGTGGCGACCGTCACCGTCACCAACCCGCCGGTCAATGCGCTCAATGAACGCGCCATCGACGAACTGGTGATCGTGGTCGAGCATCTGGCGCGCAAGGACGACGTGGTGGCGGTGGTGTTCACCGGCGAGGGCACGGCCAGCTTCGTCGCGGGCGCGGATATCCGGCAGATGCTGGAGGAGATCCATTCGTTCGACGAAGCGATGGTGCTGCCGAACAATGCGCAGCTGGCGTTCCGCAAGATCGAGACGATGGGCAAGCCGTGCATCGCGGCGGTGCAAGGCGTGGCGCTGGGCGGCGGCATGGAATTTGCGCTGGCGTGCCACTACCGCGTGGCGGAAACCACCGCGCGTTTCGGCCAGCCGGAAATCCGCTTGCGCCTGCTCCCCGGCTATGGCGGCACGCAGCGCCTGCCGCGCCTGCTGGCAGACAAGCATGGCGCGGAGGGCGTGCGCGATGGGCTCGACCTGATCCTTGGCGGGCGCAGCATTGATGCAGCAAAGGCCAGCGAGATCGGCTTGGTCGATGCGCTGGCCGATGGAAGCCGCGATGCGCTGGCCGAAGCCCATGCCTTGGTGCGCGATTGGGTGCGGCGGGGCGAGGCCAGTCCGCTGGGCCAGGCCTTTGCGGCGCGCGAAGCGGCAACTTCAAGCTGGGAGCAGCCCGCCACGGTCGATCTCGATGCCGTGATGCAAGACGACTTCCTCCAGCGCATTCTGCGCCAGCTCGATTGGGCCGGTCGCGGCAAGGCGGGCGCGCGCGCGCTCGATGCTGTGCGCACCGGGCTCGCGCAGGGCATGGCCGCAGGCTTGGCGCGCGAGGCGGCGCTGTTTGCCGAAGCCATCATCGACCCCGAGGGCGGCAAGACCGGCATCCGCCAGTTCATGGACAAAGTCAGCCCGCCGCTCCCGGTGCGGCGCGACGGGTTGTGGATCGACAGCGAGCATGAGACCCGCGCCGCCGAGCTCGAATCCAAAGGCGACCTGCTCCCGGTGGGCGCGCCGTTCTATCCCGGCGTCACCGCGATCCCGCCCTACCAATATGCCTTCGGCATCGCGCGCGATCCCGATACCGGCACCCCCCGCTTCGGCCCGCCCGCCACGCACGAGCGCGAGCTGATCGTCAAGGTCCCGGAGCCAGCGCCCAACGAAGCGCTGCTCTACATGCTGACCAGCGAGGTCAACTTCAACGACATCTGGGCGCTGACGGGCATTCCCGTCTCGCCGTTCGATGCGCATGAGGAAGACGTCCAGATCACCGGCTCCGGCGGCATTGCGCTCGTTGCAGCATTGGGCAGCGAGACGCGCAGCGAGGGCCGCATCAAGGTCGGCGATCTCGTCACGGTCTATTCGGGCACCAACGATCTGCTCTCGCCGATGGTGGGCAACGATCCGATGTTCGCGGACTTCTCGATCCAGGGCTACGAGACCGAGACGGGCAGCCATGCGCAGTTCCTGACCGTGCAAGCCCCGCAGATGCACAAAGTCCCGCCGAACCTGACCTTGGAGCAGGCGGGCAGCTATGTGCTCAATCTCGGCACGATTTCGCGCTGCCTGTTCACCACCTTGCAGATCGCACCGGGGCGGACGCTGTTCGTGGAAGGCGCGGCGACGGGCACCGGGCTCGATGCGCTGCGCTCGTCGGTGCGCACCGGGCTGCAAGTGACGGGCCTCGTTTCCAGTCCGCAGCGCGCTGCGTTCATCACCGGGCAGCAAGGCGCGGTCGGTGCGATTGACCGCAAGGACCCGCGCTTTGCCGATCTCTACACCACCGTGCCCGAAGACGCCGCAGCCGCGCGCGCGTGGGAAGCGGCAGGCGCGCCGCTGGTCGCGGAATACGAGGCGCTGAACGGCGGCAAACGCGCCGACTATGTGGTGAGCCACGCAGGCGAAACCGCCTTCCCGCGCAGCTTCCAGCTGCTGGCGGAGGACGGCACCTTGGCGTTTTACGGCGCGTCCTCCGGCTATCATTTCAGCTTTATGGGCAAGCCCGGCGCGGCCTCCCCTGAAGACATGCTGCGCCGCGCCGCGCTGCGCGGCGGCGAGGCGGTGCTGATCTATTACGGCCCCTGTTCGGATGCGCTGCTCGATGATATGGGCCTCGAAATCATCGAAGCCGCGCGCCGCTTCAATGCACGCAGCGTGGTCGCCACCACCACCGACGGCCAGCGCGAGTTCCTCGGCTCGCTCGGGCTTGAGGACGCCATCGAAGGCATTGTCAGCCTTGAGGCGATCCGGCGGCGCGAGGGCGACAATTTCCTCTGGCCCGATACGATGCCGCGCCTGCCCGATGCCAAGGCCGATATCGAAGTGTTCAAGGCCGCGGTGCGCGATTATCAGGAACGCGTGATGAAGCCGTTCGGCTCGGCGGTCGGCAAGATCCTGCGCTCGGCCGACAACCCGCGCGGCGCGCCCGATCTGGTGTTCGAACGCACCGGGCAGGACACGCTGGGCGTCTCGACCTCACTGGTCAAACCCTTCACCGGCCGCGTCGTCTATGCCGAGGATATGAGCGGCGGGCGCTTCACGTTCTACGCGCCGCAAGTCTGGACACGCCAGCGCAATATCCTGATGCCCACTGCGTCGATCCTCGGCACGCATTTGTGCAACGCCTACGAAGTGTCGCGCATGAATGACATGATCGCGGCGGGCCTGCTCGAAGTGACCGAGCCCGAAGTTGTGGCGTGGGACGGTCTGCCCGAAGCGCATCAGGCGATGTGGGACAACCGCCATTCGGGCTCGACCTATGTCGTCAACCACGCGCTCCCCGCGATGGGCCTGCGCAGCCGCGATGCGCTGCTGGAGGCTTGGGCGGTCAATGGGGCGGTACAAGACGCGGGGTCGGCCGATGCCTGACCAGCCGCCGCGAATAACCGCACCGCGTTAGCGCGGACCCTCCTCAAAGCTGCCCTCCCCAGGCTCTGATCCCCCCTCAAAATGCGCGGACATTTGCGCAGGAACTGCAGGAGAGTGACATGGCCAAGGCAAAAACGACAGGTACGCCCACCGCCACGGGCAGGCTGGCAGGCAAGATCGCCCTCGTTACCGGCGCGGCGGGCAATCTTGGCGGCTATATCGTACGCTACTACCTCGCCGAGGGCGCGACCGTGGTGATGACCGGGCGCACCAGCGAGCGGCTCGAAGCGGCGGCCACCGCCATGCGCGAGGCCAGCGGGGTGGATGAGAGCCGCCTTGCCACCGTCGTGCTCGATGGCGGCGATCCGCAGTCGGTGCGTGACGGCATCGCCGATGTCGTGAAGCGCTTCGGCCGGATCGACATTCTGGTCAACAACGCCGGTTCCGCAGGGCCCAAGCAGACCATCGAGCAACTGCCGTTCGATGCCGATGAGCTTGCCGCCCAGCAGAAAAAGGGCTCGACCGACACCGAGACGGTGGGCGCGGCGATGCGCAACATCTTCGGCGTCGCGTGGAATCTGGCGCGCACTGCGGCTTCGGCTATGGGCGAAGGCGGCTCGATCATCAACGTTTCGACGATCTTTTCGCGCACGCCTTATTATGCGCGGTCGGCCTATGTCGTGCCCAAAGCGGCGATGAACGCGTGGTCGCGCGAGTTGTCGCTCGAGCTGGGGCCCAAGGGCATCCGCGTCAATCTCGTGTTCCCCGGCCCCATCGAAAGCGAGCGCATCCGCACTGTGTTCGCCGCGATGGACAAGCTGCGCGGCGACGACGCGGGCACCACCGCGCAGACGTTCTTCGACATGATGTCGCTCGAACGCAGCGTGGGCGGTGCGCCCAAGGCCAAGACGTTCCCCGTGCCCGATGACATCGCCGCCACCTGCGTGTTCCTCGGCAGCGACGAATCCGCATCCTACAACGGCCACGATTTCGAGGTCACGCACGGCATGACCGTGCGCAAGGAAGAACGCTCCACCTACCTCGCGCGGCCGACCATGCGCTCGATCGACGGCACGGGCCTGGCGGTGCTGATCGCGGCGGGCGACGACTGGCAGGACGCGCTCGACATCGCGCGGATCCAGATCGGCTGCGGGTCCGCCGTGCTGCTCGGCCTGCCGCGCCAGGCCGATGTCGCCATCGCGCAGGCGCGGGCCAAGGCCGACGGGATCGGCGATGCGCTCACCATCGTCCGGATCAACCGCACCGAGCCCGCGATGATCGAGGCGGCGCTGGCGGCTTATACCGAGGCGCGCTCGCCGATCACCGGCGCGATCATCCTGCCCGCTTATGCGGCGGGCGAGCTGGCCGGCAAGCTCGTCGACATGTCGGACGAGGACGTGGCCGCGTTCATGGATGTCGAAATGGTCGGCGCGATGGCGCTGGCGCGCGCGCTCAGCCGCTACTGGAAACGGCACGATTCGCTGCTGCAGGCCCCGCGTTTCGTCTTCATGTCGAATGTCAGCGACGGGCGCGACAACGTCTATGCCAATGCCTTGCGCGCCGCCATCGAGCAGCTGGTGCGGCTGTGGCGCTATGAGTCCGAAATCGACGTGGCCCACGGGCGGCGGCGGCAGGGCGAGTGGGGCAACCAGATCGTGCGCTTCACCAATGCCGAGCCCGAAAACACGCGCTTTGCTGCAGGCCATGCGGCGCGCGTGCTGGTCAAGGACAGCAAGATCCGCGAGGTGACGCTTTATGTGCCGACCAACATCGGCGAGGCGACCGGCGCGCGCAAGGCGATGCCGGGCTTCAGCGAGAACATCACCGGGCTGCATCTCGGCAAAGTCGCGTTGATCACCGGCGGGTCGGCGGGGATCGGCGGCCAGGTCGCGCGGCTGCTCGCGCTGGCGGGGGCCAAAGTGATGATCGTCGCGCGGCGCGAAAGCGAGCTGGCGGTGGCGCGCGCGCGGATTGTCAGCGAGCTGGAGGATATCGGCTTCGCCGGGGTCGAGCGGCGCGTGCAGACCATGGCCGGGATGGACGTGAGCAACCTCGCCTCGCTCAAGGCGGCGGTCGACGCGACGATGAAGGCGTTCGGGCGGATCGACTACCTGATCAACAACGCCGGGGTGGCGGGCGCGGAGGACATGGTCGTCGACATGAGCCTCGACGCGTGGAACTACACGCTCGATGCCAACCTGATCTCGAACTTCGTGCTGATGCACCACGTAGTGCCGATCATGAAAGCGCAAGGCTCGGGCTATGTGCTCAATGTCTCGTCCTATTTCGGCGGCGAGAAGTATCTTGCGGTCGCCTATCCCAACCGCGCCGATTATGCCGTTTCCAAATCGGGCCAGCGCGCGATGGTGGAATCGATGGCGCGCTATCTCGGGCCCGAAGTGCAGTTCAACGCGATTGCCCCCGGCCCGGTGGACGGTGATCGTCTGGCCGGCACGGGCGGCAAGCCCGGCCTGTTCGAACGGCGCGGCAAGCTGATCCTCGCCAACAAGCGGCTCAATGCGATCCATGCTGCCGTGGTCAAGTCGCTGCGCCGGGGCGTGCGGGTAGAGGCGCTGCTCAGCCGCCTGGCGCGCAACGACACCGTGCGCATGTCGCACGATACCAACAACCCGCGCGAGATCCGCGAACTGGCCTTGGCCTGCGCGCGCGAGGGTGACGGCCTGTGCAGCTGGGACCGCTATCTGATGACCCCGGCGATTGCCGCGCGGCTGGTTTCGCGGCTGCGGAACGGCGGCTATTTCCTCGATTCCCCCGAATGGGCCGAGCGGCCCGATACGCCGGAAGCCAACAGCGACTGGCTGCTCAAGACCCCGCCGGAGGATGAGCCGTTTCTCCCCGCCGAAAAGATCGCGGTGGAGGCGAAGAAAGTCGGCACCGGGGTGCTCTCGCAGCTGTTCCTCGGCAAGATGCCGACCGAGACCGATGTGGCGCAGGCGACTGTGTTCTTCCTTGCCGACCGCGCCGTCTCGGGCGAGACGTTCATGCCCTCGGGCGGCCTCAGCGTCGAACGCTCGACCACCGAGCGCGAACTGTTCGGCAGCCCCAAGCAGGAGCGGCTCGACCAGATGCGCGGCCGCACCGTGTGGATCATCGGCGAGCACCTCACCGACTACCTCGCCGAAACCGCGCGCGAATTCATCACCGCATGCCATGTCGCGCGCGTGGTGCTGATGACGAACACGGCCGGCGCGTTCGCTGCGATCCGGGAAGCGCTGTCCGATCTGGAGGCTGCGCCGCTGGATTCGATCCTGCTCGATGGCGGCGTGGAGGCCGCGATGGACAGCGCGCTGCGGCAATGGGGCCACCCGACCACCATCGTCTCGACCCCGCTGCAGGCGCTGCCCACCAAGCTGTTTGCCGCCGATGCGCTGCTATCGCCGGACGAATTCCGGGGGCTCGTCGCGGACAATCTCACCACCCATTTCCGCGTGGCGCGCAAGGCCTCGCTCTATGATGATTGCCAGCTCGTGCTCGTGTCGCCCGATGTGCCGATGGGCGACAGGAGCCCGGCGTTCGCGCTCGCCAACTTCATCAAGACGACGCTGCATTCGTTCACGGCCACGCTCGCGGTGGAGAACGAGCGGCTGGTCCATGGCGCGCCGGTCAACCAGATCAACCTCACGCGCCGCGTCCGTTCGGAAGAGCCGCGCGATCTCGATGAGCATCTGGAGGAAGTGAAGCGCTTTGCCCGCGCGGTGCTGCTGGTTGGCACGCCGCTCCCCGACGCCGAAGATTCGCGCTATCGTGCGCGCATTTATCGCGGCATGTCGATGACGGTTTAGTGATGACGGTATGATGGACTACCTGCCCTTTGAAAAACCGGTCGAGGCCCTCGCCAGGCGCGCGGCAGCGCTGCGCGAGGCCGGGGAGCGTGAGGACGAGGCGGCGATGCTCGATGAGCGGGCCACGCGCCAGCTCGTCGACATCTACGCGCACCTGACCCCGTGGCAGCGCACCCAGGTCGCGCGGCATCCCGCGCGGCCGCATTTTGCGCACTATGTGCAAGGCCTGTTCGACGATTTCCTGCCGCTGGGGGGCGACCGCACGTTCGGCAACGATCAGGCGATCATCGGCGGATTTGCGCGCTTTGGCGAGCGCGCGGTCATGGTCATCGGCCATGCCAAGGGCGAGGATACCGCCTCACGCCTGCGCCACAATTTCGGCATGGCGCGGCCCGAAGGCTACCGCAAGGCGATGCGGCTGATGGATCTGGCTGACCGGTTCGGCCTGCCGGTGATTACGCTGGTCGATACACCGGGGGCCTTCCCCGGCGTCGACGCCGAAGCGCGCGGGCAGGCCGAGGCCATCGCGCGCAGCACCGAAAAGTGCCTTTCGCTCGGCGTGCCGCTGATCGCGGTGATCGTCGGCGAAGGCGGCTCGGGCGGCGCGGTGGCGCTGGCTTCGGCCAACCGCGTGCTGATGCTGGAGCACGCGGTCTATTCGGTGATCTCGCCCGAAGGCTGCGCCTCGATCCTGTGGCGCGGCGCGGACCGCGCGCCCGATGCAGCCGAAGCGATGAAGATGACCGCGCCCGATCTCATGCAGCTCGGCGTGATCCACCGCGTG
>CAIKKO010000234.1 GCA_903828025.1 uncultured Sphingomonadales bacterium | reverse complement strand
CGCTCCAATACCGGGAGCGGAAGGTTGGGCGTCCATCTTTGGCTTGTCAGCGAGGTTAGCAATGCGGCTCATGTGTTCACACTCCCTCTTGTGCGGTTGTGGACATGTTCACATGCGCGATGGTCCACATGTGAAGCGCGGCGATCTCGGCAGCAGCCTTGCCGTCAGGCTCGAACTCGATCACCGATGCGCCTGCTGCACTAGCATGACGATAGACGGCACGGTCGGGAAGGATGTTCGGGCAAGCATCGATCCCGAAGCCCTGCACCAGTTCAACCGCTTCCTCATACATGCGCGACGCATGGGGAGGGCCAGCGGTGAAGACGACAAACGCAGGCTTGTCCAATAGGCGCACGAGACTGACGGTGGTCTTGATCGCCGCGAGATCAAAGGCGCTGGGGCGGCAAGGGATCAACACCAGATCAGCCACCTCCACCGCCCTGCTGGCCGCACTGTCGGCATGGGGCGGCGTGTCGATCACGATGAAGGTTGCGCCTTGCGCCTCAGCGGCCTCGACCTTGGCCTGAATACGCGGTGGAGCGCTGTCGATCACTTCGGGAGCCTTGTCGGCGCGCCAAGCTCCCCACTGGCTGGCTGTGGCCTGCGGATCGGTGTCGATGATAAGCGCGATGGCACCGGCAGCTTCGGCGGCTGCGGCGAGGTTCACCGACAGGGTGGTTTTGCCCGAACCGCCCTTCTGGCTGACGATGGCGATGATGGTCATGATGATTTCCTTCCCATGTTCACGTGTGGAGGTGTGGGATTGTGCGAGCGTGGGTCTTTGGACAGGTGGGATGCTGGACAGCTTCACCCATGAGGCGTGACGCGCCGCTCCATGCTGGCCATCAGCCTCGCGGTGAGATGAGCCATGGGACCCCGCGGAGGCTCGATGGTCTGCTCAGGCAAGGTGACTTCCGGCGGCGCCTGCTGGACGTTGCGCTCCGTCGCCCGGAACAGACCAGCGAGGTTCACCCCTGCCGAGCGTACCCGCCGCACCATACCTGCCAGACACCTTGCTGGTGAGGCGACCCGATAGCGGTGCCCCAGCGGCAGTTCGGCATTCCGGTCAATCAGCAACACGCTGAGCGCCGCCCGTTCCCGACCGAACTGCTGGCAAGCCCGGCCCCAGGTGCTCTGGGCGATCCCAAGCCGACCGCAACTCCGCCACGACGCCTCGACCAGGTTGGGCCAGGTCGGTCCACCCAGCGCCTCGACGATGCCGCGATAGCTCTCGGTGGCTACCGCCAGCGCCATCGCAGGCCGAATGCGGTCGCACGGATCGGGGGCCGGCGCGGTACGCCTTCGTGGTGAGTTTTTGTCTTGTATATTGGGTGCGCAGTTTTCTTCCGGCGCGTCGGAAGTTTTCAGTGCACGGGGTTTAGGGTCGGGTGCAGATTCGATCGCGTCGAGCATAGCAGACAAGGCTTCACGGATGGCGACCAGGCGGCTGATGCTGTTGATCCGCGCGGTCCGACCATCAGGTAGGACAGTCTCCGCCCTCTCGCGCAAATCATCGTCATCCGCTTCGCGGATGCGCTGCCCCAACTGGCGGATTTCGGCACGGCATTGCTGAATGGCTCGAGCTTGAAGATCCAGAGCCTCGGCCTTGGCCTGCATCTCGGCGAACCGGCCGACGAGTGGCGCGAGGTTGATTCCAGCGGCCCAGACGATTGCGCCATCTTGGCGGTCGCCTGCGCGCTCCCCATTGATCCCGGCATTGCGGACGATGAAGCCTGCTTGCTCCAGCTCACGCTCGGCTGAATTGATAGAGCGGGGAGTCAGACCCAAGGCTTCAGCAAAGCGGCAAGCCTGAGTCCACACCGCGCAAATGCGGCCTGCCAGGTAGTCGCCGTCCATCGTCTTCAGCACATAGTGCCGGACCAGTGCGACCGCCGTAGAGGACAAGCCGAAGCCTGGTCGTGCCACTTGCTCGAACAGCCGCAACATCTCGAAGCGGGTCACGCCAGCAGGCAGCCCCGCGTGGGCAAAGGTGGTGCTCATATGCGCCCTCCCTCGCAAACCGCGCTTGCGCAGGAGTCGCTTGAGCGATAAGATTCTAAGATAGCCGCATAGCTATTCATTGAGCCGCTGCGAAGGGTTGCCGCCCTTCCAGCGGTTTTTCGTTGGCCGGGTGGCGGCTCTGGGCCGGTGCCAACCAGTTGGGATCCGGTGGGTATTCGACCGTGCGACAGCGAGGCTAAGTTGTCGCCAAAAGCGAAGCTGATCGCCGCCATCCGGCGTAAGCTGGCAGATTTGAAAGTGGTCCGCAGATGGTCCGCAGAAGTGGCTTTGTTCGCCATATGAACCGGCTCCGTTCTTCAAAGAAGAAACGGAAAACGGCCGTTTTTTGGGTCTAATCCTCGGTGTAAACGAGATGCTCTACCAACTGAGCTAACCGCCCGCTCACGCGGAAGTGGCGCACATGCTGGGTTTTGCGGGCTTCGTCAACTGCCGGTTCCCGAGCCGCTACGCCTGCTTGCGGCGATGGGGTCAAAGGCGCGGACCTCCCGGCGAAGCGGGGGGAGGCCAGAAAGGCCCGCGCCCATGTGCGACCGCGAAGGGGAGCTTGGCTCCCTCGACCCGATGACCGCCAAGTGGGGAGGCAGGACCGCGCTCTCAACCTGTCCCAACGGGCAGGGTCTTACAGCCCCGCTTCGATCGCCATGCGGATCGCATCGGCGCTGGTGCGCACGCCCAGCGCGCGGAGGACGGCGGCGCGGTGCAGCTTCACCGTGCGTTCGCTGAGGCCGAGTTCATAGGCAATCTGCTTGTTGAGCCGCCCCGCTGCGATGCATTCGAGGATCTCGCGCTGGCGGCGCGACAGCGCGGCGACCTTTTCACGGGCATCGGCCACACGAGCGCTTGGCGCAGCGTCCACGGCCCCGGCGATTTCCACCTGGCTGCCCAGAAACCATTCCAGTTCACCCGCCGCATCGAAGATCGGCGCGATCATCACCGCGTTGCGAAACGGCGTACCGTCGCGCTTGTAGTTGATGAGTTCCACCATCACCGGCATGCGCGCCGCGATGCCCGTGCGCAGCTGTTCGGTCAGCTCCGGCTCGGTCCCCGGGCCGCGCAGGAACCGGCAATTGCGGCCAATGATTTCGTCTTTGCCATACCCGGTCAGTTCCATGAACGCGGCGTTGCAGCCGACGATTGGATTGTCGGGAAGACGGGGGTTGCTCACCACCGCCGCCACGAGGCTGTTGTCTATCATTGCGCCTATTGTCATGCTCTTCCCCTTCGGCTCCTGCGCCCGAAGCGCAATTGCCCTTAGGTCCATGTTCCCAAAAACACGGCCCATCCCGATCTTAGCGACAAGTCAGCGGCATGGGTAACTCTGTTTGTAGCGGTCGCCAAGTCCGCTCCACCTTTTGCTGCGCCCCGCGTTTTGGCCGCTCGCTTTGCGGTCAGACCGGGACCACGCATGGAGAGTGCCTTGAACTACGTGAGCCATGATTTCGCAACGCTCGCCGAAAACGGCAAACTGATCGTGCCCGAGCCGGTGCAGGAAGCAATCCGCACGTTGCTGCGCTGGGCCGGTGATGATCCGCAGCGCGAGGGGCTTTCCGATACGCCGAACCGTGTGGCCCGCGCCTGGCGCGAATATTGCGCCGGGTATGACGAAGATCCGGGGTTCCACCTGCAGCGCACTTTCAGCGAAGTTGCGGGGTATGACGAAGTCGTGCTGCTGCGCGACATTCCGTTCCAGTCGCACTGTGAGCATCACCTCGCGCCGATCACCGGCACCGCCTCGATCGCCTACCTCCCGCGCAGCCGCGTTGTCGGCATATCCAAGCTGGCGCGGGTGCTGCATGGCTATGCTCGCCGGCTGCAGATCCAGGAGCGGCTGACCAGCGAAGTCGCGCAGTGCATCTGGGATCACCTTCAGCCCCAGGGCGTCGCCGTGGTGATCGAGGCGCAGCACGGCTGCATGACCGGGCGCGGCGTGCGCACCCCCGGCGTGGGCATGATCACCAGCCGCATGCTGGGCTGCTTCCTCGATGATGCAAGCAGCCGGAAGGAAGTGCTCGCACTGATGGGCCGCCGGTGACGGATGCCCAGGCGATGCCTAAACACATGCCGAGTGTTGCGATCATAGGGGCAGGCATGGCCGGCCTGTCCTGCGCCGATGTCCTCGCGGCAAGTGGTTGGTCGGTAACCCTGTTCGACAAAGGCCGCCGCCCCGGCGGACGCATGGCCTCGCGCCAGCTGGAAACCGATCACGGGCCGGCCTCGTTCGATTTTGGCGCGCAATATTTCACCGTGCGCGATCCCGGTTTTGCAGCCGAAGTGTCGCGCTGGGCGGAGGCCGGTTTCGCCGTCCGCTGGCCCGAAGCGCGGGCCGACGCGTGGGTCGGCGTGCCCGCGATGAACACCGTGCTGCACCACCTCGCCGCGCAGCATGCGGTGCATTTCTCGCACCATGTCAGCGGCCTTGCCCGCGAAGGCGGCCGGTGGCGACTGCTGGGTGAGGGCATGCCGACCATGCATTTCGACGCAGCCGTGCTCGCGCTCCCCGCCGAACAGGCCGCCCCCATTCTCACCCTCCACGATTTCGAGCTGGCCCGCGCCGCGCTCTATGCCCGCTCGCAGCCGTGCTGGACCGGGATGTTTGCCTTCGAAGCGCCGGTGCCGTTTGCCGACCATACCGTGCGCGATCATGGCATCATCGCCTGGGCGGCGCGCAACAGCGCCAAGCCGGGACGCTCCGGTCCGGAAAGCTGGGTGGTTCAGGCCACGCCGCAGTGGTCCTCCGCGCACCTTGAGCTTACGCCGGACGCCATTGCGCCGCACCTCCTTGGCGCGCTGGGCACCGCGACCGGCACCCCTCTGCCCGCGCCGATTGCCCATTCGGTCCATCGCTGGCGCTATGCGCTATCGGCTGGAACCGGGCTCGGCTGCCTGTGGAACGAGGCCCAGCAGATAGGTGCTTGTGGCGATTGGCTGCTGGGTCCGCGAGTCGAATGCGCCTGGGTTTCGGGCCGGCGCCTGGCAGACCGCATGATCGGCGCCGCGCGCGAGGCGGCCTGAACGCGCCCCCCCAAAAAAAATTCCAGCTTCGACCCCGCTGTTCCGGCCAGTCCCCGCTTCCTGTTGCCGTGAGGACATTTGCTGGACACGATCGTTAATTTTTTGCCCCGGCGCGCGCAGCATGAAGGCCAGCCCCGCATCCTGCGCACTATCCCCGGCAGCGCATTTACATATTGGCAGGTTTTTACGGCGAATTGCAGCGTGTCTCACGGGCAAGGAACCCACCAATGACCGATATCTTCCAGTTCATCGTCAACGGCGATTCGATCAGCATGTTCAAGGTCGATGATGGCTCGACCGAAGCCGTGCACCTCCACGACAATCAGGTCCTCTCGTTCGATGCGGCAACCAACGACGTTACGCTCACGAGCACCTTCGCCGATCACATCGCGATCGACACGTTCCACCAGACCGCCGACACCACCGACGATGCCTCGCTCTATGTCGATGGCGGCCTGACCTTTACCACGCCGGATGGCCTGCCCGTCCTGCCCGGCCCCGGTGCCATCGGCGGCTCTGGCGGCGACCACGTCAACGGCATCGCCGACGATCAGAACCACGACGGCAACATCAACGATACCATCCACGGCGGCAAGGGCAACGACACCGAGCACGGCGGCGCGGGCGACGACCACGTCAGCGGCGGCGCGGGTGACGACAACCTCTCGGGCGATGCCGGCAACGACGTGCTGAACGGCGGCGTGGGCAACGACACGCTCGATGGCGGCACTGGCAACGACAAACTGGCAGGCGGGGTCGGCAACGACACGCTCACCGGCGACGACGGCAACGACGCGCTGTCAGGCGGCACGGGCGCCGATACGCTCGATGGCGGCGCTGGCAACGACAAGCTCGACGGCGGCGCTGGCGCGGATACGCTGGCAGGCGGCGCGGGCAACGATGCAATCAAGGGCGGCGAAGGCAACGACACCCTGTCCGGCGGTGCGGGCAAAGACGTGAT